>JAGCAN010000022.1 GCA_017652685.1 Oscillospiraceae bacterium | reverse complement strand
TATAAAAAAGAAATAACCCTTGACCGTTGCATCTTTCACCTGCAGCAGCCAAGGGTTATTTCTCCAAATTCTTTGTATCTAGCATCCTGGTTACCTCTCTTTCCCTGTTTGTCGAATATTAGCAAAGCTTTTTCATGCGCTTAAACATATGCCGAAAATAATTTTGGAGGATCGACCTTTCTTGCGTACATTTCGCTTTGGAAATATCCGTTTCAGAACAGGCATCGCCTGTTTGTTGTATAAAGTATACTAAATCGTACCCGGTATGTCTATTGATATTTTGTACAAATTTACCAATTAGTTTCTACGGAAATTCACCAGTTTCCTCTTTCCTTTTCTTCGATTTTTGTTGAAAAGCATCAATTTTTTCTTTCCCGAACTATTTGCAATGCAGCGTAAACTCTGTGGGAATTCTTTTGATAATCGTATTCTTCACACCGCCATGATATCGGCTTTACGAATTATCGGACGGGTGATATAATTATTCTGACAGATTTGATTTTCAAAGGGGAACAGTTTTATGGAGGAACGGCTGGAAAAGCAGCTGGCATTTGCCCTTGAAATTGACAAAGAAAAGAGTGTCTTCCGACAGACACATCTTTCCGGTCATGGTCGATATGAAAATGATGCAGAGCATGCATGGCACATGGCAATCATGGCATATCTGCTTCGTGAGTATGCCAATGAAAAAGTGGATATTGGAAAAGTAATGCTAATGTGTTTGATCCACGACATCGTTGAGATAGATGCCGGGGATACCTATGCCTATGATGCCGAAAGCCTCAAAACACAGAAAGAAAGAGAAGATGCAGCAAAAGAGCGCATCTACTCCCTGCTTCCCGAGGATCAGAAAGCAGAGCTGACTGCACTCTTTGATGAATTTGAAGAATACTGTACACCCGAAGCCAAATTTGCCCATGCAATGGATAATCTGCAGCCGGTTCTCCTGAACAACAGCAACGACGGGCAGGATTGGAAAGAACACAGCGTAACATCGCACACCATTTACGGCAGACAGAATAAAACTCGGCTCGGTTCCGAACAATTGTTTGAAGTAATAGATCAGATAATCCAGGATAATATCCGGAAAGGAAACCTCCCGGAGTAGGCTTTATTATCTGACAGACGAAAGAGGAAAAGAAAACTGATGGAGTATTTTTCAATAAAAAAGCCTGACCTGAACTGTGTGTCATGTGTAAAGGAGATTCCGGAAAATCCGCGGGGTATCATAATAGCTGTTCATGGGTTTACCAGTGACAGAGACTGCTCAACTTATCAAATGCTCCTGCGAAGAATGCCACAAGCAGGATATGGCGTTGTCGGGATAGAATTACCCGGCCACGGCACAGCAGAATCTTCCCGGGAGACTCTACGTGTCGAAAGCTGCAAGAATAACATTGCAGCTGCAGAAGACTATATAAAGAGGAACTATCCCGAAGCAGAAGTCTGTTACTTTGCTTCCAGTTTTGGTGCCTATATTACTGCGCTCTATATGACCACACGGGAGCATGCGGGGAAGAAAGCCTTCTTCAGAAGTGCGGCAGTTAATATGCCGACCCTGATCGTAAAAGAGCACCCAAACGAAGACGAGTTGAGAAAACTTCGCAAGCTCAGGGAGCAGGGATATTATGTTGAATATCTGGATAATCTTGGGCGGCCGGTAAAAATCACAATAGAGATGTACCGGGATCTGGAAACTACCGATCTGTTTGAGATTTTTGACCCTGCCGACAACAGGTTTGCAATGGCACACGGAGCCGAAGATGAGATTATCAACCCGAACGCTGCAATAGAATTCGCCACGAAGTTCCGGATTCCGCTCACGTTGTTTGAAGGTGAAGGGCATTCACTCTCAGGCGTTGCAGAACAGGTCGCCGATCTCGCAATAGAACTATATAACGGATAACAAAAACCTCTTACTCCCTACATTTGCATTACAATCTGCTCCCCTATATTGACAGTGCTTTTCTTTTCACTGTCTTTCATAGGGGAGCAGATCAAAAGCCCGATTCTCTCAGGAATCGGGCTTTGTCGTATTCTTTGGTTACATGAACGAACCGGCAAAAGTGATAATCTGCGGAAAGATGATACACAAAGCTATCACCACGACTGTGCCGAGAATATACCAGACAAGGTATTTAAATGTGGAACTGACCTGGATCTTCATCAGATCGCATGCCACATACAGGCACATCCCGACCGGCGGAGTCACAAGGCCAATGCCGATCACGACGGTAACCAGAACGCCAAGGACGATCGGATCAATGCCAACACTCATGGCAATCGGAAAGATGATAGGCATGAAAAGTGTCAGGGCAGCAATGGACTCCATAAACATTGTCACAAGGAAGAACAGCAGCAGGATCATGATCAGGATCACTGCTGGGTTCGTGCTGAAACCAAGCATTACACCAGTGAGCCACTTATCAAAGCCTGCCGTAGTAAGCATGATCGTGTAAAGCTTGGCACACCCGATCACCAGAAAGATACGAGCGGAGACCCGGACCGTTTCCGAAAAACAGAACACCAAGTCCTTCCAGCCCAATTCCCGATAAACAATTCCCCCGCAGATCAGCCCGTAGACGACTGCAATGGCACCTGCTTCCGTCGGCGAGACAACACCTGCTGTAATCGTCCCGATAATGATAAAAGGCATCAGGAGTGCCGGCCATGAACTTTTGAACGTGCGCCAGAGCTCTTTCCAGGTAAACTTGCCGCTTTCGCGTTCTACTCCCTCTTTCTTTGCGAAGAAATAGGAGATGACCATCTGCGAAATGCCGATCAGGATACCCGGCAGAATACCGCCGAGAAACATTTTACCGGTAGAGATGGAACAGATACCTGCAATCACAACCATCGGAATGGACGGCGGGATGATGATGCCGACCGTTGAACTCACACCGGTAACTGTAACCGTGAGCTCTTTGGAATATCCCTTCTTCAGCATCGTCGGCATAAACATGCCTGATACACCTGCCGTATCCGCCACGGCAGAACCGGAAATCCCGGCAAAGATCATTGATGCCAGCACATTGACGTGGGCGAGGCCGCCATAGATATGCCCAACAATGGCATAGCAGAAATCCATCAGACGCCGGCTGATGCCACCCTTTGACATTGTATATCCTGCAAAAGTATATAGCGGAATGGCCAGCAGTGCCCAGCTGTTCATACCTTCAAACATGCGCTGTGTTATGGTTTTGATATCAATGCTGCCTCCGCTGATGAAAACAATCCCACCGACGGCAGCAAGGCCGAGCGAAATCCCGATCGGAATGCCAAGGATCATAAGGACCGCAAAACTGATCAGCAACCATGCAATCATGATGCAATTTCCTCCTTATTCTCGGGATCCTCCGTGACGGTAACCACCAGATGCACAATAGCCGCTATGATACACAGGACAGCAGCAGCGGGAAAGATTTTGTAGACTTGTCCCATCCTGTACTTCGGCATCGTTGAAATCTTGATCGCCATTGCTTTTGCGGCATACAATTTTCCGCTCCGGTAAACCATCCAATAAAACACCATCATCGCTATGTCGATCAGGATTCTTGCAATTCTTTCTCCATAAGGAATTTTCTTTGCAATTGTATCCACGGCTTCCACGCGCAGATTCGTCCCCTGTACAGCAATCCCTGCAGCACCGATCAGCATGGCCCACACATTGGCATACTGGCTGAATTCCATATACCAGCGAAAGCCGCCCACTGCAGGAATAGCACGGAGAACAACATTTGCGATGATAACAACAAACATCACTGCAATCAGCACAGCTGCTACTGTAGTGGTGATATGATCCATCCAGGTCTGAATGAATTTAAAAATCTCATATATTTTTTTTCGCATGGCGTTCTCTCCAACGATACACAGAATCGGCTTGTTTAATATCAGAGGAAGGCCCGATTCACAGAAAACGGACCTTCCCCGTTAAAACTTCGTTAAGAACTATAGATAAAAGCCCTGAGATGGGTTTTTATGCGAGCGCTGCCAGGAGATCTTCCGAGATGCCGAGAGCATTCTCTTCAATGACGGACTTGCTTGCTGCAGAGAACGGAGCGAGATCAGGATAATTGATCTTCATACCGGCCTCGGTCAGATTTGCCACGAGATCATCCGTCTGCTGACGATTCATCTGGCGGTCATAGGCGCCGGATGCAAGTGCCGCAGCAGCAACGATTTCCTGCTGCTCAGGAGTCAGCTTCTGCCAAACGGACTCAGCAATCGCGAAGCACATACCGGAGTAGATGTGGTTGGTAACGGAGAGATATTCCTGTACCTCATACAGTTTGTTGTTATAAATAACGGGGATCGGGTTTTCCTGTGCGTCATAGGTCTTCTGCTGAAGTGCCTGATAGAGCTCAGAGAATGCCAGGGGCTGCGGGTTAGCACCAAGAGCGCTCATGGTTGCCATGATGACCTGGTTTTCCGGCGTACGGATGAGCATACCCTTCATATCGTCCGGAGACTCGACAGGGCCCTTGCTGTTAGTGACACAGCGGAAGCCGTTGTCATAGTGTGCCAGAACGCGGATGCCATAGTCCAGAAGCTGAGCTTCGGCAGCTGCTTCTACTTCGCCGTCCATAAAAGCCCAGGCAGCATCAAAATCGCTGAACAGGAAGGGCAGGCCGGAGATGTTCATATCAGCAACAACCGTACCGAAGTTGGAGGCATCTGTAATGACGATATCAACCGTGCCGGAGTCCAGAACCATGGATTCCACAAGCTGGCCGTCACCGCCGAGCTGGCCGGCGGGATAAACTTCAGCCTTTACAGCGCCATTGGTCTTTTCGGCAATTTCATCTGCAAAAGACTTTGCTGCGATGTTGCGCGGGTCGGTATCTGCTGTAGATACGCCGATTCTGAGCACGATAGCATCATCCGCAGAGGCGGCAACAGCGCAGATCGTGAACATCATGGCAAGGGTCAGTGCGAGTGCGAGAATCTTCTTCATGGGTTTTTCCTTTCTTTTTCTTTATTTACTCTTCTGCTTTTCACAGAATATTGAGTACTGTTTTTAGCTCAGATTGAACCTTTGGCCTGCAGCGCTTTTTTGAGCTCTGCCGCACCGAACCGGGGAGAACCGAGAAACGGCTTGCCGAAAACACCGCGCAGATGCTCCTCTGCGTAAGCCATGCTGCCCTGTGCCAGCACAATTACATCTACCTGATCCACAATTTCACGCGCTGCATCCGTCAGCCTCTGCTTGAACTGATCCTGGTCAAGGCCGAAAGCCCCATCTACCAGACAATCAATCAGCTCGACATGTGTACCCATCTCTCTTGCCACTCTTGCCACAGTTCCTTTGGTGGGCTCGAGCGTTGTCGGGAGAGTTGCCATCACACCGATACGTTTGCCCAGGCGAACAGCTTCGCGGCACATCTCTTCATCCACACGTACTATGGGTACACCGATGTATTTTGCAACACTCTGTGCGCAGTCAGCTACTTCGCCGACGGAAGAACAAAGATTCAGCATGGCATCCACGCCTTCCTCCGCTGCCTTCATATACATGCCAATCAAGCGGGCAGCCGGAGCTGTTGTGACGTAACCCGCTGCGCGGACATCTGCCAGAATGCTCGGATCCTGCAGGGAGTAGAGCTCTACCTCCTGGCCAAGCTGTTTTTTCACTTCCTGTTCTACGAGCTCAATCAGCTCAGGTGTGGTACTGGTATAAATCAAACCGACTTTCATAGTTTCTTCTCCCATTGATTGATGTTCGTATTATAACAAATCCGGAAATAAGTTTCCACTATTTTTTCATGGCATCCTTAGCAGCAGCCACAATATCCTGTACAGAAAGCCCGTAGGCATCCAGAAGTTCAGCAGCCACACCGCTGCGTGGATAAACATCACGCAATCCGAGCCGAATGACTTTACAGGGGTGATACAGGCAAGCAGCCTCACAGATTGCGCTGCCAAGACCGCCATAAATGTTATGGTCTTCTACTGCTACTGCGCATTCACATGCCTCCAGAATCTTCGCCACCCCTTCACAGTCCAGCGGCTTGATAGTGGAGACATCCACCAGCGTACCCCCAATGCCGTCCTCACGAAGTTTCTCCAGAGCCGCAATTGCACGATCCATTATAAAGCCGGAAGCAAACACAGCCACATCGTTGCCGTATTTCTTCACTTCCCGAATCTTCCCAAACGCGAACGGAGTCCCCTCTTCAAAAACTTCCGGCTCCCGCCCGCTTCCGAGACGGAGATACACCGGGCCATCTTCTTCCAGCATCGCTTTCGCTGCAAGCTTCGCCTGCTGGGCATCGGCGGGGCAAAGAATCTTTACACCCGGCATCGAACGCAGTATGCCTACGTCCTCATAGAACTGATGGGTCACCCCTTCTCGCTCACCGCCAAGCATCCCGCCGTTGAGGCCGATCAGTTTTACATTGAGCCCGGGATAAGCTACAAACGTGCGGATCATCTCGCAGGCGCGCATGGTCAGAAATCCAGCGTAGGAAACTACAACCGGTTTCATGCCTGTTGTTGCAAGACCAGCTGCAATGTCAACCGCATCCTGCTCGGCAATGCCCACTTCAATTACCCTATCGGGAAACTCTTCTTTGAAGGCGGTTGCTCTTGCTGCCGCAACGGCATCGGGAGAGATGATCACGATTTTCTCGTCAGTCCGCGCCGCTTCCTGGATGGCCTCCATCGCGGCCACTCTTGTGCTTTTTGTGCTCATCTCTTCACCTCACATCTTATCCCGGAGTGCCTCTCGGGCAATCTCTACTTCTTCCGCGGTGGGCGTTCTCTTGTGCCAGGCATTGTTATCTTCCATATAGGGGATGTTCTTCCCCTTTATCGTCTTGCAGCAGATGACAGATGGTTTGTCCTTCACTTTTTTCGCTTCTGCAATGGCATTTCGAATTGCTGCAATATTGTGCCCATCTATGGTCTGCACGTGCCAGTGAAACGCCTCCCATTTGTCTGGAACTGGATAGAGGCTCGAAAGATCCGTCACATGCCCACCGGACTGGTGATTGTTCAGATCCGCAAAGACGATCAGATTCCCCAGCTCAAACTTTGCCGCTGCCATAGCAGCTTCCCAGATAATACCTTCTTCCTCTTCCCCGTCTCCGACAATCACATACACATAATTGTCTGTAATACCCTGCATTCGACAGCCGAGCGCCATCCCCGTGCCAATTGCCACTCCGTTACCCAGGGAACCGGATACTGTATCCACCCCCGGGATCTTGTTGCTGTCTGGATGGCCCTGCAGAAAACTACCGAGACTTCTCAGCCCCTTCAGCTCTTCATATGGGAAATACCCTTTTCTGGCTAATGCCGCATATAGAATCGGGCAAGCATGCCCTTTGGAGAGGATAAACCTGTCTCTCTCCGGCCAGCGTGGGTTTGCCGGGTCGAGCCGCATCTCTTCAAAAAACAGCACGGACATGATATCCGCAATCGACATGCATGGGCCAGGATGTCCGTCTCCTGCCAGATGTACTGTCTCCACCACATCCAACCGGAGCCGGTTTGCTATACGCGATAGTTCATCAACTGTCATATCATATATTCCTCCGTTTTTCATTGATATGCCACATGAGTTCTTTTTTATCATATCGTATTTTTCCCTTTTCGTAAACAGAAATTTTAATGTTTTAACAGAGAAATACTTTCTCTCGAAACGGTTGCGCTTTGATTACAACAGTTGTATAATATGGCTTACCCTATTTGGCTATCCTGAACATAGGAGATATTTGCAAATGAAATGGTTCTCTTTGGTTTTTTCTCTATTGCTTTTATTTGCTTTATCCGGCTGCAGGAATACAAACAATATCGAGCCCGTTGCTGCCACCCCTTTTACAGAAACGGTTTCTCCCGTTGAAACCGCCCATCCGGCTTCCTCTGCCGAACCTTCTCCTTTTATTTCTGCAGCTCCCACCATGCCTGCTGCAGTGCCTGCCATGTCTGCAGACCAGCAGAAACAGCTGATCATGGATCACTATGACAAGTGGGCTTTCTTGGACCCATGGGAATCTCCCTGGCACTATACCTTCACCGACCTTGACCACAATGGTAGGCTGGAAGTCATAGCAGCGTGTATACAGGGTACAGGCTTCTATACCTATATCAACATCTGGGAGATCAATGCAGACTATTCCGATATAGTCGAGTGCAGGCTTGCTGTGGAGGAAGAAGGCTCCTCTTTCCCGGATCTGATTATAGAATCCCTGCCCTGTTACTATGATGCTTCCACCGGACGATATTATTATATCTGTGAAGACATGGTCAGAGGCGGCTGGGCAGAATACTATTATTCTACAAATGCACTCTGTCTGCATGATGGCGTTCTTGAGCTACAGACTTTGGCATCCAGATATGATTACTTTACTGAGTCGGGAACTGACCCGGATGAAGCCTATCCCGAAACAACCTACTACAACGCCGCCGGTGATTCTTCCAGCCGTGAAGTATATGAAGATGCAGAAAAAGTTTTTTCTGTCGGAAAGGAAAAAACTACGCTTACTCTGGAATGGACACAGGTAGAAAACCCCTTTCCGGAGGAGGAACTGATCCAGGAGCCCGGGCCGGCAGTTGTCATCACCAAAAATCCCAGGGGTGAAACGGTAGCTGCAGGAGGAAAAACATGGTTTATTGCCCATGCAGATAACGCTGTTTCCCTCACCTGGCAGGCTGTCAACCCAGACGGCTTCTCAGTCTCTCTGGAAGAAGCAATGGCCACACATCCGGGACTTTCTCTGGAAGTCCTGGAGGGTGACACCATAGCTGTCAGCAATATTCCTCTTTCATTCAGCGGCTGGGGCATTCAGGCGAGATTCGATGGCGTCGGAGCCGGGAATTTCGACGTAACAGAACCTGCCTGGATCACGGTTACCCAGTGATTTCTCTTTTCACCTGCTGCTGATTGACCGATTATTAATCATATGCTATCATAAATAAAAAAACGAAAACAGGAGGAAGCGATATGTTAAGAGGTATCCCTGATATTATAGGCTCTGATCTTCTGAAAGCACTGGCCGACACCGGCCATGGCGACCTGATTGTCATTGCCGACCATTTCTACCCGCCCTATTCAAAATCTCCGCATGCAGTCAGCATACAGGCAAAAGGGACAGGTTCTGTTGAAATGCTGGACGCAATCCTGAAGCTGGTTCCGCTCGATGTAGAGTACTCAAAGGAGCCTATCTGGTATATCGTGCCGGATCAGGATTCCGGCGTAGTGGTGGAAACCAACCCTGTATGGGATGGTATTAAACAGACGGTCGCTGCACATGGGTATGACCCGGCCTGCATCGGCACATTGGAACGTATGAAATTCTATGAAAAAGCCGGTGAAGCATCGGTTACTGTCTGCACAAGTGAAACACAGCCCTATGGCTGTATTATTCTGAAAAAGGGTGTAAAATAGCTTTCGTTTCTCAAGAATACAGCATGGAGGTAATATCTTGAGTACTTTGCCACAGGGAGCAGGCTTAAGAAGGATTCTTCTCATTGCTACCGGCGGAACGATCGCATCTCTTCTTTCGGATCACGGTTTAAAACCGGTGCTGTATGCAGACGAACTGCTGAGCTATATTCCCGAAGTCTGTTCGGAATACCGGATTGAAGCTGTCCAGATCTGTAATATTGACAGTTCCAATATGACACCTTCTGTCTGGGAAGAAATCGTATCTGCAATAGAGGCTCATTATCTCTCCTATGACGGTTTTGTTATCTGCCACGGAACAGATACCATGGCCTATACGTCTGCAGCCCTCTCGTACATGATACAGAATTCCAACAAACCCATTGTCATCACCGGGTCTCAGAGACCAATCAGCGAAGGAAGCACGGATGCGCGTCAGAATCTGGTCGATAGCATTCGTTATGCGGCTGATCAGAAGTCGCAGGGGGTTGTGCTTGTGTTCAACGGCAATGTAATTGCCGGCACTCGTGCCAGAAAAACTTTTGCTCACAGCTATAATGCTTTCAGCAGTGTTAATTTCCCGGTTCTGGCTGTGATTCAGGACAGAAAAATCATCCGCTATATTCCGCAGCAGGCGTTCACGGAGCCTGTAAAGTTCACTCACGAGATGAACAGCAGCATTGTCGTTCTAAAGCTTATCCCCGGCACAAAACCGGAACTGCTTGAATATCTTTTTCAGAACTATGACTGTCTGGTCATCGAAAGCTTTGGTGTCGGAGGTATTCCCCGGTCTCTGCAAGAGGTTTTTTACCGGGAGATGGAAAGGTGGATCTCCAAAGGAAAGCTTGTCGTCATGGCCACTCAGGTTGCCAACGAAGGCAGCAACATGGAAATCTATGAAGTCGGACAAAAGGTAAAAGAGGACTTCAATCTGATTGAAGCCTTTGATATGACTCTGGAGGCAACCGTAACCAAGCTGATGTATCTGATGGCAGAGTGCGGAAACAACTATGTCGCTGTTGCCGATGGATTTTATAAAACCATCAATTATGATATTCTCTGTCACTAAATACTACTCCTGACAGCAAAAGACGCCGCGATTTTGCGGCGTCTTTTGTTTTTTCTTATCCCATTATGATTTATGATTTTTTCCGTGCAATCGGGTGATCTACAAAGTAGTTCAGCACCATGACCAGAAGCAGCACAGCACCCCAGATCAGCGTAATATAATAGCTGGAAATTTGCGGGAAGCGGTTAATGCCGGCTTCCAGCAGAGAGAGCAGGATGATGGAAAGAACCACCCCGGAGATTTTCCCTTTACCTCCTGTTGGGCTGACACCACCCAGCACTACAATCAAAATACACTGAAGCGTATAAACGCTGCCGTAGTCAGAACGTGCTGAATTATAATTGGCAAGCATAATCATACCACCCAGTGCCGCCAACATGCCGGAAAGAGCATAGGTGACAATCAGCATACGGCTCACCTTCAACCCGGAGAAACGAGCAACATTTTCACTCGTCCCCATCAGATAAAGCTTTTTCCCATAGCTGGTACGTGACAGCAGGAACCATACAAACACTGCAGCAGCGATGAAGAACAGCAACTGCACCGGGATCAGCCCTGTCATGGTTCCGCGCTTACCCGGGACGACCTTCCACAGCTTCTGGTTGATGGCTGAGGAAAAGGCAGTAGGAATATCACTGACGGCTTTTCCGTTGGTTACCACGAGTGCAATGCCTGTCAGTAGCTGGTTGACGCCAAGAGTTGCGAGGATCGGCGGAATATGGATTTTGGAGATCAGGATGCCGTTCAATGCTCCAGCTGCAAACCCGATTGCTGCTGCAATAAGGAACACTTCAGCAATCACTACGCCGGAAATTGCCGCTCCGTTCGCAGCCCGATACCGCATGTAAAGCGCCATCAGGATACTCGTCATGTTGGCAATGCCCACACTGGAAAGGTCAATGCCTCCGGTGATCATACAGAGCATAGCACCAAGGGACATCAGGCCGAATTCCGGAAATTTACCAGCAATGGTCTGGAAGTTCGCAATAGAATAAAACTTACTGAATCTGGTAATTGCCATAAACACAAGCCAGAGAATCATCATAATGACCAGCCTGGCAATGTGCCGGTCTTTCCTATAAATACTCTGCAAAGTATTCATCTGGATCCCTCCTTTCTCAGCCTGCGAGCTCCCGGCTTATTCGCCGTTGCCACACGCATAGCTGAGATGCCCGTGCCGATAATAATCAGAGCACCGACAAAGAAGTCTTTCCAGACGGTCGGAATCCCGATCAGGATCATTGAGTTCTCTACCACAACAATCAGAGCTGTACCGAGCATACAGCCCAGCAGTGTTCCGCTGCCACCGACGACCGCCGTACCTCCCAGCACAACGCCGGCTATGATATTCATTTCCATGCCGAGCATATTCGTCGGATGCATCTGCTGCATCATGCAGGTGCGGCACATTCCGGCCAGTGCGGAGATCATGCCCACAAACACAAAGAGGAAAAACCGCGTGCGTTTGACATTGAAGCCGGCTCGGTGTGCAGAGATCGGATTACCGCCAACTGCGTAGATGCCTCTGCCGAACATCGTGCAGCTCAGGATAAACCACGCGACAATCAGAACGACAATAAAACAGATAAAGGTCAACGGCATGCGGGATGTCAGCCCGGAATTCGCATTTTTAGCAACAAAGAGAGCTGACGTACCAAAATTGCGCATCCCCTGCGGGATTACTGCGAGCTGCTTGGAATTGAGAGTACCCTGCATAAACCCTTTAAACACGCTGGAAGTACCCAGTGTAACAATCATGGCCGGCAGCTCAAAGTAACCGATAAACAGACCGTTGAGTGCACCCAGCACTGCTCCGATAGCGATCGCCACCAGCAGCGGAAGGAGTACACCCCCTTCATAATTCATATCAAGAAACAACTTTGTGGTCGCGTATGCCGAAAGGGAAGCGAGCGCCGGGAAAGAGACATCAAATCCACCGGACACAATGACCATGAATTCCCCGATTGCAAAAATGCCCGGAACCACCATGGCACTGAGAATGTCAACAATATTGTTGGAGGTAAAGAACTGGCCGGAGCGGAACTGAATCAGCAGGCAGAGCGCAACAAATACCAGCCCGATATAAAATTCTACCCGCCCTGTTGTTTTACGAAGTGATTTCATCTGCAGCCCTCCTACATCATATGATGAAGCACCAAAGCTTCATCCGCCGTCGCAGGGTCAAGCCGTGCTACGATTTTGCCCGCCCGCATCACCAGAAGGTCAGAGCAGTTTTCCAGGACTTCCGGCAGGTCGTCCGAAATGATGATGACAGCCATTCCCTGATTGGCAAGCCGCTGCAAAATAGCATGAATATCATGCTTGGATCCAATATCCACACCAACCGTCGGCCCGTTCAGAATCAACACATCCGGTTTGCAGGCAAGCCACTTTGCCAGTACGATCCTCTGCTGGTTGCCGCCAGACAGTGTTGAGCAGGCATTTTCCGGATTCGGTGTAGCAATTGCAAGTTCACTGACCCATTTCTCAACTTCTTCTCGTCGGGCTTTCCGATCAACCACACCAAGCGCATTGGACAACTGGTCGATCTCCGAAATCACGATGTTTTCCGAGATTGGCTGTGGGAGAAACAGGCCCTCGCTCAGCCGGTCTTCCGGCACAAGGCCGATTCCTGCAGTAATTGCATCCCGTGGACTCTGAATACTGACCTTTTTCCCCTTGACCAGAATGTCTCCGCCTGTCACTTTTCTCAAGCCAAACAACGCAAGGGAGAGTTCCGTACGTCCGGAGTCCAGCAAGCCGGTGATCCCGAGGATCTGTCCAGGCTTCAGTTCAAAAGAGACATCTTCAAATGCCCCCGGAACGGTGAGGTTTTTCACTTCCAGTACAGGCTTTTCCGCTTCAAAAGCAGGTTTGAACTTCACATTTTCAAACTCGCGCCCTGTCATATAATACGTAAACTTTCTGTCGTCCAGATCGCTGGTGTTACCCGTGGCAATCAACTGCCCGGAGCGGAAAATCGTGAAGCGTTCCGAAATCTCAAAAACCTCATTCAGCTTGTGGCTTACAAACAGGATGGCAATACCCTGCGCTTTCAGCTTCAGGATTATTTCAAACAGTGCAGCAACTTCCTTTTTCGTCAAAGCTGTCGTAGGCTCGTCCATGATAATCAGCTTGGCGTTGAACATCAGGGCCCTACAAATGGCAACCATCTGCTTCTCGGCAACAGAAAGCGTTCCCACCAACCGGTCGAGCTCCACTTCGAAATTGATTTTTGCCAGCGCCTCTTCTGCAATCTGGCGCATACGCTTTTTGTTGACCAGCTTATGGCCGGCCGCCAGCTCCGTATTGAAGGCCAGGTTTTCCATAACGGACAAATTCGGGAAAATTGAAAAGTCCTGATAGATAACCTGAATTCCCATTGCAATGGATTCACGCGGGGTAATGGAAGTGTATTTGTGGCCGTCAAATTCGATATATCCAGAGTCCGGTTGGTAGACTCCGGAGATTACTTTAATCAGCGTGGATTTCCCGCATCCGTTTTCCCCTGCAAGGCAATGAATTTCTCCGGGTTTTATATCCAGTGAAACGCCCTGCAGAGCCTTGACCCCTGTAAAGGTCTTGACGATATCCACCGCTCTAAGCAAGTATTCAGACATGGTTTCTTTCCTTCCTTTGAACAAACACGGGATTCTGCTTCCGTGAATACAACTGGCGGAAAGGCCGAAGCCTGTCCGCCAGCCTCTGCGTTATATGTCAGCGCAGTATGAAAGTTTCGATCAGAATCCGAACGAATCTACGTTCTCAGCGGTGATGGTAATCCAGCCCTGTCCTTCCAGAACAGTCTCAGAACCCTCTTTGAACTCAAGAGCCTGATAGCCTTCTACACCGAGATCGACCGGAGCGCTGATTTCTTCTTCATTCAGAACCTTCTCTGCAAGTGCAATCATTGCCTGGCCTGCCAGAGCGGGATCCCACAGCGTCAGATACTGGACAGCACCGGACTTCAGAAGCTCAGCATTGTCGCCGGGCATGCCGGTACCTGCCGTGAACACCTTGCCGGAAAGGCCGAGCTCTTCAATGGCGCGGGCAACGCCCGGAGCGTCAAAGGAAGAAGTGCCCATAATGCCCTTCAGATCGGGGTATTTCTTGAACAGCTCTTTTGCAACGTTATAGGCAGTATCACCGTTGTCGTGGGACTCTACACGGGGATCACTCTCAAGGAGTGTCATGTTCGGATAGGCTTCACCGGCACGCTTTACACCGCCGTCCGCCCACTCATTGTGGGAACCGTTGGTGAGGTCAGCCACCATTGTGGTGTAGAGGCCTTCTTCACCCATGGCTGCTGCCAGGTTATCCATAATGAATGCGCCGTACAGCTCATTGTTGAAAGCTTCAATGTCGTAATCGACATTCTCAAGGGCTGCACCTTCATGAGCAATGACCACGATACCGGCTTCACGGGCTGCTTTCAGAGCCGGCTCAATGGAAGC
>JAGCAN010000179.1 GCA_017652685.1 Oscillospiraceae bacterium | reverse complement strand
TGCAATGAGATACTGTAAGAATTGTGTTATGCCGGATACGCGACCGGGGATTACTTTTAATGAGGAAGGAATCTGTTCTGCCTGCCAGTCTTATGAACACAGAAAAAGCATTGACTGGGGAACGAGATGGAGAGAGCTGGAAGCTATCTGCGACAAATACCGCGGCATGAACGGAGACGGGTATGACTGTGCTATTGCCGTTTCAGGAGGCAAAGACTCTCATTTCCAGGTGCATCTGATGAAAGAGGAGATGCACATGAACCCCATACTCTTTACGGTGGAAGACAACTTCCCTATGACAGAAGCGGGCAAGCATAATCTTCGCAACATTTCAGAAGAGTTCGGCTGCAGCATTATCAGTTTGAAACCAGACATCAAAGCGCAGAAAAAGCTGATGCGATACATGTTTGAACAATACGGGCAACCAACCTGGTATGTCGATCGCCTGATCTATACCTATCCCCTTTATATGGCAGCCAGCTTTAACACTCCGCTGCTGGTATACGGAGAAAATATCAGTTATGAGTATGGCGGAGCGGGATATCAGGAGACTTATTCAGCGAAAGAACAACTTAACAACGGGGTTGCATCCGGGATTTCGGAAGAAGAACTGATTGCAAATGCAGGTGTAACGGCAAAAGACCTTTCTCTGACTCGGGCTCCGGCTCAGAGTGTGATAGACACACTTGACCCGATTTATATTTCCTATTTTGTTCCCTGGAACAGTGTGAAGAATGCAATCTATGCCAAATCACGCGGATTCCATGATCTGACACATGAGTGGCGCAGAACCATGTGTATGGAAGACTTTGATCAGGTTGACAGCAGGGCTTATCTCGTGCATCCATGGCTGAAATATCCGAAATTCGGGCATACCAGCACAACAGATTATGCCTCCCGTTTTATCCGTTACGGTCTTATCAACCGGGAAACGGCTGTTCAGCTTGTGAAAGAGCATGATAGCAAGTTGGATCCCCTTTGCGTCAGGGACTTCTGCGAGTTCTGTGGTTATACTGAATCAGAATTCTGGGCAATTGTAGAAAAGTTTTACAACAGAGAGCTTTTTGAGAAAAATACCCTCGGAGAATGGGTGCTGAAACATCCCGTCTGGGAGAAATAGACGCTTTTTGTGATCGGGAGGAAAACAAGTGGTGAAACAGGATCACCAGAAAATACTGATTCTTGATTTTGGTGGGCAGTACAGCCAATTGATTGCGCGGCGGGTGCGGGAATGCCATGTTTACAGTGAAGTAAAGCCGTTCACAATTCCTGTGGAAGAAATCAAAGCGTTTCAGCCGAGCGGAATCATTTTCTCAGGTGGACCCGGCAGTGTATATGAAGAAAGCTCTCCCCATCCGGCACGAGATGTTTACGGATTAGGAATCCCGATCCTCGGCATCTGTTACGGCTGTCAGCTTTTGGCTCAGCAATTTGGTGGAGAGGTCGTTCCGGCAAAAAACAGTATTGCACGCGAATACGGAAAAACGGTAACGTGGTTTGATAACAGCTGCAGGTTGTTTTCCGGAATTCCAAAAGAGAATGTGACATGGATGAGCCATGGAGATGTCATTTCCGTGATACCGCAAGGATTCGCGTCAGGGGCAGAGTCTGCTGCTTGTCCCACAGCATGTATTTATGATGAAGCGCGCAAATTGTACGGTGTTCAATTCCATCCGGAGGTAACCCATACAGAATACGGCATGAATATCCTCCGGAATTTTCTTCTGAAAATCTGTTGTTGCACAGAAGACTGGACAATGGCAGAATTCCGGCAGAAAACAGTGGAGAGCCTGCGGAAGACAATAGGAAACGGGAAAGTACTTCTTGCACTGTCCGGAGGAGTTGATTCTTCGGTAGCAGCAGCCCTGCTATCTGAAGCTGTGGGCGACGCGTTGATATGCGTTTTTGTTGACCACGGTCTTCTGCGCAAAAACGAAGCGGAAGAAATTGAGGAAACTTTCTCCCATAAGGAACTGACATTTCTCCGTGTTGACGCAAAACATCGTTTTCTGACGAGGCTGGCAAGGATCAATGCGCCGGAGAAAAAACGAAAGATCATCGGGACGGAATTTATACGGATTTTTGAAGAGCAGGCAAAACAAATTGGGAAAGTGGATTTTCTCGCCCAGGGAACGATTTACCCCGATGTAATTGAGTCCGGACAGGGAAGTTCAGATGTGATAAAAAGCCACCACAATGTCGGTGGGCTGCCTTCTGTTGTTGATTTTCGTGAGATTATCGAGCCGCTTCGCATGCTGTTTAAAGATGAGGTGCGTCAGCTTGGCATCGAGCTTGGCCTGCCGGAGAGCCTTGTGAACCGGCAGCCTTTCCCGGGGCCCGGGCTTGCCATCCGTGTTGTCGGAGAAGTGTCGCAAAGAAAGCTGAAGATGGTACAGGAAGCAGACGCTATTTTCCGGGAGGAGATGGATAGAGCAGGATGCAGCGGTTCAGCGAATCAGTATTTTGCGGCTTTGACAAATATGCGCTCTGTCGGTGTGATGGGAGATGGGCGCACCTATGAATATGCTATTGTACTACGCTGCGTCAATACGGAAGATTTTATGACTGCTGAATGGACACGCCTTCCGTATGATCTTCTGGAACGGGTTTCTTCCCGCATTGTCAATGAGGTGGATGGCGTTAACCGGGTACTGTATGATATTACCTCCAAACCTCCGGCGACAGTTGAATACGAATGAATGACGTGGAAAGGCAGTGTTGTTTTCTTTTTAATCAACCAGCATATGCAGTCACATAGGAAAAATAGAATCGGATCTCTGGAGTATGATTACCGGAGATCCGATTGTTGTTTTAGTGATTTTACGGTTAAGAAGATTTTCCTTCAGCTTCAATTTTGGTTAGCGTATCCCGGAGAATTTCTTTTCTCAGATCGGTGAGCCATGCAGAAAATGAAACTGCGTCAAATGCATAGGTCTGGTTCAGGGTATATTCGTGCTCTTCCCACGTATCAAGGGGCGATTCGTTATGCTGGATGACAGCTTCGAGCTTGTCAAGTGCTTTGTACAACCTGGCTTCGGCAGTTTCCTGAGCATCCATTTCTGCATACAGGGAAGCCAATTCTTCTGACAGTTCAGGGGGAAGATCTGCTACCCATTGACTCAAAAGGGAATCCTCAGTCGCTCTGTCCTGTTCGGTCTTCCGAAAGGACGGAATATCGCCGGTAAAACATTCACCCAGATCATGGATCAGGCACATGTTCACCACTTTGTTCATGTCGAGCTCAGGGAATTCATGATTTAGGAGAAAGGCCATGAGCGAAACCCTCCAGCTGTGTTCAGCAACACTTTCGGGTCTTCTTTTGGATGTTGTGCAGTGACGTGGGGTGTCTTTCAGCCGTTCAGCAACATGCAGGATTTCCAGATATTCTCTTGTGTTCATCAGAGGATCCTCTTCTTTAGCAATTGTTTTTAATTTAGGTTTGCAGACTTAGCAGATATTTTGACTGTTCCTGTTTTCTAAGGCATGGATCAGTGTTACAACCATCTCATGGCAGGGGGCAGGAATACCAAGTTCTTTAGCTCTCTTTAAAATATAACCGCTGATGTAATCCACTTCGCTTTTTTGCCCTGTTTTAACATGCGTGTAGATCGATGTATAGCCGTTTTTTCCGTTTTCAATTACTTCAATTACACTTTTTGTAACCTGATCCTCATCAAAGCAATCGAACCCGTCAGCTTTAGCAACTTCAACGGCTTCGTGAATCATCTTTCTCATCAGACTGTTTGCATATGGATCGTCCAGAATAAATCCCAGCGGAACCTGAAGAACCCCGGTAAGAGAGGAAGCAGCTGTATTTACAAACAGTTTATCCCATATTTGTTTTTTTATCGACTCAGAAACAACACAAGGAAATCCGCAAGCTGTCAACTCATCAGAGATAAATGTAATATCTGAATCTCTGTTTATTACCCCGACAGCGGTTTTTCCTATTCCACTATGAAAGATCAGACCGGGATTGACAACACAGCTGCTATGTTTTGTGGAACCGATAATAGCATGGGAGGAGTCAACATATTTGAGAAGCTTCTCGTCATGGCCGGCTCCATTTTGTAAAGTCAGTACATATGTATCTGGGCCGATGATAGATTTGTTGCTTTCCAGTGCAGCAAGCGTATCCATTACTCTCACAAACACAATCAGAAGATCTGCCACGGGCAATGCGGCACAGTCTGAAACGGCATGAGGATAATATTGATCCTCTCTCCCATCCCGTTCTCTGACAATAATGCCATTTTTATCCAGAAATGCCTGTTTCTCTGAATTGTGGCCAATCAGGAAAACATTGTTTCTTTTTGAAAGATAGCTCCCGAACAGACAGCCCATAGCTCCGGAGCCCAGAACGGCAATATTCATATCATTGAACACCTTTACTCAAATTGATTTGCCAACTGATCAATCGTGATGCCTCCACTTCCTGCCCAATCAATTTTTACTTTTTCAAATTGATCAACACGAAATGAATTCAATTTATTATAATCTTCTTCGGACATGGAAAAATCCATAGAAGAAAGATTTTCAACAATTCTTTGAATATTCGTGCTCTTTACAATTGCCCCGATCTTTTTTTCTTTCAAAATCCAATTTAATATAATCTGATTTTGTGTTTTCTGATATTTTTGCGACAGATCTATAAGCAATGGATAA
The DNA here is from genome assembly GCA_017652685.1 of Oscillospiraceae bacterium. Lineage (GTDB taxonomy): Bacteria > Bacillota > Clostridia > Oscillospirales > Oscillospiraceae > Limivicinus. Next base: position 287 of record JAGCAN010000179.1, on the reverse strand, counting down.
TTCCTCTTGGCAGTACGATTGCGGCGCAATGGCTGAAAACAAAAGATCTGTATATTATGCTCATTACAATAATCAAATACGCCCAGATCTTCGTATCTTCTGCACTCCAGATTATAAAGACCTTCAAAGAAATCAAGTTTGATTTCGCTGTTTATTTCTTTAACCTGATCCGGGCTGGCATTACTTATTCCAACGTATCTTACCTTTCCGGCTTCAACTTGTCGTTCTATCTCGCCATAAACTTCAATTAATGGAATCTTTGCAAACCACGGATGGTGAATTTGCAG
>JAGCAN010000178.1 GCA_017652685.1 Oscillospiraceae bacterium | reverse complement strand
TACATCCCATAGCGTCAAGACTTTCCAGAATCTTGGTATCAAGATCCTCAATAGCCGTAATATACATTTTTGAGATCATACCGATGGAGCAGACCGCTTGTGTAATCACACCGCACTGAGGCCCCGGTCCCGTCACACGAATCCACATCAAAGCCCAGACCAGGCTCGGGATCGTGCGGATCAGCAGAATCAGCACGCGGAACAGATAGGCAATTGGTTTCGGCATAATATTTTCGGAAGCGAGGAAAGCAAACGGAATGGCAAGGATCGCGCCAAATACCGTGCCGAGGACGGCAATTGCCATCGTCTGCAGCAGAAGATAGGGAACGTCCGTTTCAGAGGTCCCGAAAAGCAGATTTTTATCCGGTTTAAAAATACCGTAAAAAACACCTTTGGCGACTTCCGCCCCGACCGAAGTAACGCCATTAAAGTTCACACCGGAGGATGACCAACCGACCAGCACGGCAATAATCAGAACAATTGCAGTATACAGAATCCATTTTCTCGGACGGGCTGCGTAGACCTCAGCTGCGGTAAGCTGCCGATCTGCACTCTGCTCCAGATTCTTTAATAAATCACTCATGGCTACTCCCTTCTCAGCTCAGCTTCTTACGCAGATACTCACTGAAAAACTCAATGGATACCACGACGACGAAAAGGGTAAGCAGCACCATGCCGAGCCCGTTGTAATCACGCCAGCCGACACGTTCGTTGATCGTTATGCCAAGTCCGCCTGCACCCACATAGCCGAGAATAGCGGATGCACGGATGTTCATCTCAAAACAGTAGAGGGAATGGCTGAGATAGACAGGGAGAATCTGAGGCACACAGGCTGACCAGAATGCCTGAAACTTGTCGGCTCCCAGAGCTTCCATGGCTTCAAAAGGTCCCATGTCAATGGTTTCGATGCTCTCAAAGAGCATCTTTGCCACAATGCCGAAGGTAAAAATCGAAATAGCAACCGTACCGGCAAACGTTCCGAGTGAGAATATCAGTGCGCAGACCTGTGCTAAAATCAGCGTCGGAAGGGTACGGATCAGGCCGAGAATAAAACGGAAAAACGAAACAATTGCCACATTCTTGTTGATGTTACTGGAGGAAAGGATAGCCACCGGAAGTGCCAGCAGGCAGCCGATTACCGTTCCGAGAATGGACATTTTAATCGTATCCAGCAGAGGATTGATGACCTTTGGGAAAAAGGTCCAGTCCGGCTGGAAGATCTTCTTCAGCAGGTCAAGCATTTTTGCAAAGCGGGCAGTAATCACGGAAAGGTCAAAGCCCGTCATCTGAAGCGCCCAGTAAAGCACCAGTATAAGAGCAAGAAGGATCAGAGGCATACGGCTGCGGGGCCGATCCACTGTCTTTCCGTTTGGGAGCGTAATGACCTGCGGCTTGAAAATTCTGTCAAAAAGCTTGACTTTAAGCTGTTCCTCTTCTCCGTGTATTTCTTTTTGCTTCATACACTTATTCCTCGCCGAGCGTGGGTACTTTCGTCCCGTTATAAACCTCGTCAATCTGCTCCTGGGTAATCGTCCCGGCAGGGCCGTCAAAGACGATCTGGCCCTCCCGTACGCCGATTACACGGTCACAGTACTGCAGGGCAAGGTCAACATGGTGGATATTGAGCAGAATGGTGATATTATAATCCTTATTGATACGCACAAAGTCCTTCATCACCTGGCGGGCCATAATCGGGTCCAGAGAAGCAACAGGTTCATCAGCCAGAATAATCTGCGGATTCTGATTGAGCGTACGGGCAAGGGCAACGCGCTGCTGCTGACCGCCGGACAGCTGGTCGCAGCGTGTATAGGCCTTGCTTAAAATACCAACCTTATCAAGGCTTTCCAGCGCATGTAGTTTCTGTTCTTTGTTGAAAATTCCAAAAAGAACCCGGAAGAAATTCATCTCCGGCACTTCAGCTGTCAGCACATTCTTGATGGCTGTGGAGCGGGAAACCAGATTGAAGCTCTGGAAAATCATTCCGACCTTGCGGCGGAATTTTCTCAGTTCCTTACCTTTCAGCGTGTTGACATCTACCCCGTCAACCGTCAGGGTACCGCTTGTCACGTCGTGCATGCGGTTGATGCAGCGCAGAATTGTGCTCTTCCCTGCGCCTGACAGACCGATTACAGCTACAAACTCTCCCTGCTCAATCTGCAGATTGATATCCTTCAGCGCCGTAAACCCGTTGGGATATGTTTTATAAACATTTTTGAATTCAATCATGCTGTGACTCTTTTCTTTCTCCGTAATACAGGAATCAATCATTCAAAATACGCCCTGCATTACAGGAATACAGGGCGTATGAAACCGTTTTATAAAGACTTATTTTGCGAATGCGAGAGCAGCGCGGGCACCGTCATAGTCGGAATCAACTGCTTTTGCATAACCGGTATGACTGTACACATCAAAGATGGCCTTGCCTTCCTCGGTACCGATGATGTTGATGAAGCAATTCTGGAGAGCTTCTACGATCTCGGGAGTGTAGTAGGGGCTTTCCTTGGAGATTGCAACAGTGTCATTGTAGATACCGTCTGTCACACCGATGGCATTAAGCTCTTCCCAGATAGATGCGCTGCGGCCCATGCCCTGCTTGCCGGTCGGATCCTGCTGATCGGTCGGGAGGTTCCAGGAAGCTTCATAGTCGTTACGGCCGTCTGCATAGCATACAATGATGTCGACCTGCTCGGCTGCTGCCATGGAGAATGCAGTACCGTAGCCGGAATCAAGCGGAGTAACCTTGGAGAGGTCGGAAATCTTTTTTCCGTCATAGTTCTGCATGAGCCAGAGTGCAGGATAAATATAACCGGCAGAAGAGGATGTCTTCTGGACGGCCCAAGTTGCACCGTCAAGATCTTCCCAGGTGAGAGCTTCCCCGGCGTTGACCTTTTCAGCAAGCTTCTTGCCGTATTCAGTGGGTGCTGCGTAGATCAGGGCACGGTAGAACGTGACCTGCGGGCCATTCTTCAGCGTTTTGTTGGCTTCACCATTCCAGTCAGCCGGATTGGTGCTGTCGTTGGAGAGGCCATTACGGGTAGCAGTAAGAATAACGTCTGTATCGTCGGAATAAAGTGCATAGGTGCCGCCCGGAAGCCAGCCGATATCGATGGCACCGGCAGACATTGCTTCACCTGTTGCATCGTAGCTGGTACCGACGGTAATGTCTACTTCGTCAATGTCATAACCGAGCTTTGCCATTTCAGCCTGAACGAGCTCCGGAAGGTTTGCTGTGCCGGCGATGATAACGTCAGCATCCTTGGAAGGAACGAACTCGAGCGTGAGTTTGTCGAAATGCTGATTGTCAGCAAATGCGGCAGAAGAGAGCGTGCAAAGCGCGCAAAGAACGAGGACAATTGCAAGGAACTTCTTCATGATATTCTCCTTAAAGAAATATTTATTATAAGCGGATCAGCCGCATATAATAGCACGGGAATAAACTTCGGTGACTCTCTTTCCCTTAGGGGCAAAAGCTGTGCTGAAAGAACACTTCCTACAAGATATGCACCTGTAACAGAAACAACTATACTATATCTTTCCTTTTTTGTAAATGTATTTATTCGACTTTTTTTGTTTTTTCGTTACTTCAGACAAAAGCAAACCGCTTCAGCCGTTCAAATGCCTCACACTCAAGTGAAAACGGCAAAGCCAGATTCATACGGATGGAATCCTTCCGGAAGAAAGCTTCTCCGTTCTGCCATACGACACCCTTTCTCACACCGCGTTTTTGTAATTCACTGATGGAAACACCGTGCCCGGCACACCATTGTGCACAGTCCAGGAAGAGCATATACGTCCCCTGAGGACGCATAACCTCCACGCCGGGGAAATTCTCTCCGATAAAACTGCAGGCATAAGCGAGATTGCCGTCAATCACGGAAATCATCTCATCCGTCCAGCGCTCCCCCGCTTCACTGTAAGCCCCGATCAGAGCATGCATGGAGAGCACATTCATGTCATTATAATGTGTGGAAGCCCCCTCAAAACGCACCCGATCACGCAGAATCGGATTATGAATCACATGGTAGGAACCGACAAGCCCCGCAAGGCTGAACGTTTTACTGGGAGCGTAGAAGGCCACTGTCCGGTTCTTTGCATCTTCCGAAACCGTCTGTGTGGGGATATGCCGGTAGCCGGGCATAATAATATCACTCCAGATTTCATCCGAGATTACAAGGCAGTCATTTGCCGCATAAACTTCCATGGCTTTTTCGATTTCCCATCTTTCCCAGACGCGTCCGCACGGGTTGTGCGGAGAACAGAAAATGGCGAGATGAATATGGTTCTCACGAAGCTGCCGATCCATATCTTCATAGTCCATCCGCCAGATGCCGGCCTCATCCCGCTTAAGCTCGCTGAAAACCATTTTTCTGCCGAGCCCGTTCAGCGTACCGGTAAAGCCGACATAGGTCGGAGAATGTACCAGAATACTCTCCCCCGGTGCAGAGAAAGCACAAACTGCCGAACGGACTCCGCCGAGAACTCCGTTTTCATATCCGATGCTTTCCTTTGTAAGGCTGCTATCCCCTTTTCTCTCCCTGTGCCAGCGAATTATCGCATCATAATACTCCTCCGGCGGGGCAAAATACCCGAAATTCGGCATCTCAAGCCGCTCTCGGATAGCATCCACGACAAAAGGCCCTGCAGGAAAGCTCATATCGGCAACCCACATGGGAATCGTGGAAAAGCCCTCCTCAACAGAAACATCTTCAAAAGGTATTTTGTCCGCAGCAAGGGAATCCCTTCCGTGGCGGTCCAGAATCGTGGTAAAATCAAATTCCATAACTGTTCTCTCCTCCCAGAATACTGACAGAGAGTATAAAACAAAAATCAAAAGAAGTAAAGAGAAGTTGATTGCACTCTCTCGGGAAATGTGCTATATTATAGCCATCATAAAAAGAAAGGACTCTGTCAGTCATGAAAAAATTCGTTTCCGAGTTCAAAGAATTCATCAGCAAGGGCAACGTTATGGATCTGGCCGTCGGCGTTATCATCGGCGGTGCATTCCAGGCTATTGTCAACTCCCTTGTGAACGACATCATCATGCCAATCCTCGGCGCTATCTTCGGCGGTCTGGATTTCTCTCACTGGGTCATTACTCTCGGCAAGGGCGAGAACGCAGCGCAGCTTACTTACGGTAATTTTATCTCCGCTGTAATCAATTTCCTGCTGATGGCCTTTGTACTCTTCTCCGTTATCAAAGCCATTAACAAGGCAAAGAATGCTGTTGTGAAACCTGCAGAGGAAGCTCCTGCAGCTCCCACTACCAAAAAGTGCCCCTACTGTTTCAGCGAGATCGATATCAACGCCACTCGCTGCCCCCACTGCACCAGCGAAATCAAGTAATCCTCTCTTTTTAGCGGGATGCACGAACAACTGTTCGCTGCATCCCGTTTTTATTTTCAAAAAACAGCGTCCGTAACGGACGCTGCCAGTTTATAGACTGTTGCGGTATTCATTTGCACTCATGCCTGCGATCTTTCGGAAAACTCTGGCAAAATGAGCAGGATCAGCATAGCCGATCATCTCGCCGATGTCTCCGATCCGCAGGCTGGGATCAGCCAGTAATTCTTTTGCTGCCCGGATGCGCCGGGTATTGAGAAGATCATAAAAATTCTTCTTTGTATAACGGTTGAGAAGTTTGGAGAGGTGCCACTGAGACACATAGCAGGCATCCGCCACCTCCTGCAGGGTCAGCTTTTCCGCATAATGTTCTTCCAGATAGTCAAGAGCCCGGTTGACAAGAAAGCTGCCGGCATTTTCTCTTTCCTCCGCTTCTCCCTGCACTGCCGACTGTTCGGTGTGTTCCCGTTCCAGCCGGGCAGTCATACAGGCAAGGGCCTCCCGGATTTCATCCATTTTGGAGGGCTTGAGCAGAAACCTTGCAACCCCGAGGCGAATCGCCTCCTGCGCATAGGTAAAGTCCCGATAGCCGGTAAGGACGGTGACCTGCAGATCGGGAAATTCGCTGCGCATTCCTGCAAGC
>JAGCAN010000177.1 GCA_017652685.1 Oscillospiraceae bacterium | reverse complement strand
TTTTGAAAAGTGGTTGAATGAAAGCAAGAGAATGGAAAATCGAATATGAGATTCCTGAACTTCCGGAGGAACTTCTCCGGGCAGGATACAATCCGCTTCTTGCGTATGTGCTTGCCATCCGCGGTATTACGACAGCTGCGGAGGCTTCTTCCCTGATTGAGGAGAATGAAACCCTTCTGCATGACCCCTTGCTGATGAAGAATATGGCCAAAGCTGCGCAGCGCGTCCGCCGGGCGATTGCATCGGGTGAAAAAACGGCAGTCTTCGGAGACTATGATGTAGACGGCATTACCTCCACCTGTCTCCTGGCGGACTACCTTAGTTCCAAAGGGATCCCCTGCACCGCATACATCCCGGACCGCAGTGATGAAGGTTACGGCCTGAACTGCACCGCCATCAAAAAGCTCAAAGAAGAAGGCATTACCCTTATCATCACAGTCGACTGCGGTATTACAGCCCTGGAAGAAACAGCATATGCCTCTTCTCTCGGAATTGATATCATTATTACTGACCACCATGAATGCAAGGACGGGATTCTCCCCGCAGCCTGCGCCGTGGTCGACTGCAAACAGCCCGATGATCCCTACCCTTTCCCGGATCTGGCCGGTGTGGGGGTTGCCTTTAAGCTTGCCTGTGCCTGCGAAGGTGATACCGAAGAAATTCTGAATCGCTATGCGGATCTCGTAGCCATCGGCACCGTTGCAGACGTGATGCCGCTGATTGACGAGAACCGTTTTCTCGTACGGCGCGGGATAGAGATGCTCAGAGCAAATCCGCGGCCCGGGCTGGAAGCCATGCTGCGGGAATCCGGCATGGATGCCGCTTCTATTTCGGCTTCATCGATCGGCTTTTCCATTGCACCGCGCCTGAACGCCGCCGGCCGTCTCGGCCATGCACTGATGGGAGCCGAACTGATCCGCTGCAAACAGCCGGACGAGGCATCAACGCTTGCCTCCCAGCTTTGCAACCTGAACAGGGAACGGCAAAACATTGAAAATCACATCTGGCAGGAGGCAAACAGGCTTCTGCAGGGAACTGCGATCAGCACGCCGGTTGTGCTTGCCAGTGAACGGTGGCACCAGGGTGTGATCGGTATTGCCGCTTCGCGTATCGCGGAACAGTATTCCATCCCCACGGTTATGATCACACTGAACGGAGATGTGGGAAAAGGTTCCTGCCGCAGCTGCGTCGGGTTCAACCTGTACGATGCCCTTTCCGCTTGCTCTGATACCCTGATCAGCTTCGGCGGGCATTCTCAGGCTGCAGGCCTGAACATCCGGAAAGACCGTATCGATGCCTTCCGCACTGCATTTTCAGCCTATTACAAATCGCACCTTCCGGAAGAACAGCCGGAAGTGACCTGTGAGCTGCTGATTGCAGATTCTTCCCTCCTGTCAGTCGAAAACGTACGTTCGCTCGATCTTCTGGAGCCTTACGGCAACTGCAACCAGAAGCCGGTAATGTGTATGCTTGGTGTGCATATTGAAAGCGCTTCCAATGTTGGCGGTGGAAAACACCTCAAGCTGAAGCTGCTCTCCGGAAGCAACAGCTTCACTGCCATTTACTTCGGGCACAGGCAGGAAGAATACGGGCTTCGGCCGGGAGAACTGATCGATGTGGCGTTTTGCCCGCAGATCAACGAATTCCGCGGCATGACATCCGTACAGCTTGTGGTGTGCGGGTTACGCCGCCATGATCCGACGGCACTTTGCCGGAACATTCTCGAACAAGGTTCTTCGTATCTTCGGGCTGCTTCTTCCTATACACCGGAACGGAACGACTTTGTCCGCGTCTGGAAGGCACTCTCGTCAGCAGCCTCTCTCGGGAAAAACCTGCATACCCTGCTCGACACCTGCCCGAAGGATATGGCACCCGAACAGTATTGCATCTGTCTCTCCGTCTTCCGCGAGGCCGGGCTTTTGTCCTCTCCGGAAGGAGGCATTTACGGTGCTGAACCGGAGAACATCTCCGGGAAAGCCGATCTCGAAGCAACACCGCTTCTCCGCCGTCTCCGCGCCTTACAGTCTTAATTTTCATTTTTGAAATTCAGTACATCAGTACAGGAGAAACCAATGGCCGATAACACAGCAGGAATGCAAAATACGAATACGGCAGATCCTGACCTTCAGTTTGATGCTCTGCTTGAAAAAATCCGTACAGGTCCTCACAGCATGGATCTGGAGCGGATTCGTGCGGCCTACGAGATGGCACGCGATGCCCATGCCGGCCAGAAGCGCAAAGACGGTTCCCCCTATGTAACGCATTGTATCTGTGCGGCAGACATCTGCTTTGATATGGGCCTTGATGAGGATTCCATTGTCTCGGCTCTCCTGCACGACGTCATTGAAGATACAGCTCTCACCCATCAGGACATATCCAAAAAATTCGGCCCGCAGGTTGCGGACATTGTGGAAGGCGTCACCAAACTGACGCGCGTCCAATATACCAGCAAAGAGGATGAACAGAGCGAAAACCTGCGCAAGATGCTGATGGCCATGTCCAAGGACATCCGCGTCATCCTCATAAAGATCGCTGACCGCATGCACAACATGCGCACGATGGATTTTCAGTCACCCGACAAACAGCGCTCCAAGTCGCTCGAGACAATGGAGATCTATGCTCCCCTCGCCCACCGGCTCGGTATGCAGAAGGCGAAATGGGAGCTGGAAGACCTCTCTCTCCAGTATCTTGATCCGGAAGGCTATCAGGAGATCGTAAAGAACCTGGAAAGTAAGATGACACAGCTGGAAGAGTTCATGTCGGCTATGGAGAAAAAAATGTCCGACCGCCTGCAGGAGGAAGGCTGCAAGGCTACGATTTACGGGCGAATCAAGCATGTTTACAGCATTTATCGTAAAATGTATGCACAGAAAATCGATATGAGCAGCATTTTCGATCTCTGCGCGTTCCGCATTATCGTTGATACGATCCCAGACTGTTACAACGTGCTCGGTATTATCCATGATATGTTCAAACCCGTACCCGGCCGTTTCAAAGATTACATTTCTACCCCTAAGCCCAATATGTACCAAAGTGTACACACAACAGTGATTGGTTCGGAAGGCATTCCGTTTGAAGTGCAGATCCGTACCTGGGATATGCATGCCACGGCAGAGTACGGTATTGCCGCCCACTGGAAGTACAAACTGGGTGACGGCGCTTCAAGCATTCACGAGGGTGAAGAGGACAAGTTCGCATGGGTTCGCAGGCTGCTGGAAAGCCAGCAGGAATCCGATGCGGCGGACTTCTTCCATAACATGAAAATCGATATGTTCGGGGATGAGGTTTTCGTCTTCTCTCCGAAGGGAGACGTAGTCAATCTCCCCGCCGGCGCCACACCGATCGACTTCGCTTACACCATCCACAGCCAGGTCGGCAACTCGATGGTCGGTGCCAAGGTAAACGGCAGCATTGTACCATATGACCACGTTCTGCAGAACGGCGATATTGTGGAAATCCGTACATCGAAATCCGCGCCCGGCCCGAGCCGTGACTGGCTGAACATTGCAACAAGCGGATCCGCCAGGACGAAGATCAAGCAGTGGTTCAAGAAAG
>JAGCAN010000176.1 GCA_017652685.1 Oscillospiraceae bacterium | reverse complement strand
TCCGGTGTAAACTGGACCCGGTTGTAATCCAGCCCCAGTGCCCGTGACATGGAGACTGCGAGTGTTGTTTTTCCGACACCCGGGATATCTTCCATCAGAATGTGTCCGCCCGCCAGGATTGCAAGAAGCACTTTGACAATGACGGCATCCTTTCCGGCGATGACACGGCTGACTTCGCGGATAATCTCTCTGGCACTGCTGTTGCGGTCTGTATTTATTTCCATAAGCCCCTCCGGGTTGATCATTTCCTGCATTCCAGGAATCCTAAAACATTGGAATGTTGTATGATTATAGCAGTTTCTCTCTGATCTGGCAAGAAAAGCAGGTATCCTGTTCTGTTTTCTTTACACTTTATCCAAAATCAGGCGATTTTTTGTCATCTCTTTATCCGTGCTTGCATCTTTTTCTCTTTTTTGCTATGATAGGCGAGCAGTTTTATGAAAAGAGGGAATCCCTGTGAAAGATTTCGATGTCATCATTGTCGGTGCAGGCCCTGGCGGAATATACTCTGCCTATGAACTTTCTTCTCTACGGCCTGAGTTGAAAATCGCTGTATTTGAGTCCGGAAAGCCACTGCAGCAGCGGCATTGTCCGATTGACGGAGAAAAAATCACCAAATGTATCGGGTGCCCGCATTGTTCCGTTATGACGGGTTTTGGAGGCGCTGGTGCGTTTTCTGACGGAAAATACAATATCACCAATGAGTTTGGCGGAACTTTGCATGAGTTTATCGGTAAGAACAAAGCGCTCGAGCTGATGCAGTATGTTGATGGCATCAATGTGAAATACGGCGGCGGAAAAACAAAGCTTTATTCCACGACTGACTCGGATGCCGACCTCGAACTGAAAACCCAGTGCCTGCGCAACAACCTGCATCTGCTGGATGCTTCCGTTCGTCATCTTGGCACGGATATCAATTATGAAGTGCTGTCCAATCTTTTCAATATCCTCAAAAACAAGATCGCTTTTCATTTTCTTACGTCCGTTACAGATGTAAAGCTCCTGGAGGACGGCTTTCAGGTGGAAACCGAAAAAGCCACTTATACCTGCTCCAACTGTATCATTTCTGTCGGCCGCAGCGGCAGCAGCTGGATGGAACAGATCTGCCATTCCCTGGATATTCCAACACTCTCCAACCGTGTCGACATCGGAGTGCGCGTGGAACTGCTGGCTGATATTTTCAGGCACATTACTGATGAAGTATATGAGAGCAAAATTGTCTACAAAACAGAAAAGTACCAGGATCTTGTCCGTACGTTCTGCATGAATCCCCGCGGTGCTGTTGTGATGGAAAACACAAACGGTATTGTCACCGTCAACGGCCACAGTTACGAAGACGAATCTCTGAAAACAGAGAATACCAACTTTGCTCTGCTGGTCTCCAAGCACTTCACCGAACCATTCAAAGACTCCAACGGATACGGCGAGAGTATTGCAAGGCTTTCCAACATGCTGGGAGGTGGGGTCATCGTACAACGCTTCGGAGATCTGATCCGCGGACAGCGTAGCACCGAAAAGCGCCTGGAGCGGGCATTTATCACACCCACACTCAAGGCCACTCCAGGAGACCTCTCCCTCGTCATGCCAAAGCGAATCCTGGACGGAATTATCGAAATGATCTACGCGCTTGACAAAATCGCCCCCGGTACTGCAAATGACGACACACTTCTCTACGGAGTGGAAGTAAAATTCTACAACATGGAGGTTCAGCTCGACAACAACCTGGAAACCCGCTACCCAGGCCTGTATGTGATCGGAGACGGCAGCGGCGTGACCCACTCTCTTTCTCACGCTTCGGCCAGCGGAGTCTTTGTCGCCCGCCGGATCGCGGAAACGCTGTGATTTCCGCATTTAATACAGATAATAAACCGCGAAGGAGGAGCCAGGCATCGGCTTTCCCTTCGCGGTTCGTTTTATGTTTTGTTTGAGGCAGATTTCTCGATGCTGAGAAATACTCAGCCTGCCATATGGTTGGGGATAAACATAATGATATCCGGAACATACGTGCACAGGAACAGCAGTGCAATCATGATAAGCACCATTGGAATGATTTCCCGGATAACCCCTCCGATTTTCGTCTTGCCAAGCCCGGAAACAATGAACAGCAGCATTCCGAAAGGCGGAGTTGAGAGCCCGATCATCATATTCAGGCAGATTACCACGCCGAAGTGGACAAGATCGATGCCGAATGCTTTGACAATGGGCAGCACCATTGGAACGAAAACGAGCTGAATGGTAGAAACATCCAGCACACAGCCGAGGAGGAGGAACACAATGTTGACAACCAGAAGGAACAGATTCTTATTGGTCGTAATACCTGTGACAAACCCGGAAACAGCATTTGGAACCTTTTCCAGCGCAATAATCTTGGAGAAGAGATAGGCCGTACCGCAGAGTGCTGCAAGCGTTGCGGTGTTTGCTGCAGTTTTCTTCAGAATGGTGGCAAGCCGTTTCCACCCAAGCGTCCGGTAAACCAGCGCACTGATCAGAAGTGCATAGGCTGAAGCCACAGCGCCGGCTTCCGTCGGTGTGCAGACACCGGAATAGATACCGCCCAGAAGCAGGATAACCGTAAACAAAGCCGGAAAAGCCACAAGTGTTGCCCTGCCGAACTGTTTGAGCGTCATTTTTACACCGGCAGGATAATTCCGTTTATAAGAAATATAAAAGCAGTAGATCATCAGCACAAGAGCCAGCAAAACACCAGGCACCATGCCACCTGCAAACAGTTTGCCAACCGATGCTCCGGAAAGCATTGCGTAAATAACCATAGGGATCGAAGGCGGGAAGATTGGGCCGACAGTTGCAGAAGCTGCCGTAATGGCGCAGCTGAACTCTGCATCGTAACCCTCTTTCTTCATCTGTTCGATCTCCATGAGGCCAATACCGGAAGCATCTGCAATGGCAGAGCCGCTCATTCCGGAAAAGATCAGGGAGATGAAGACGTTGACTTGTGCTGTGCCGCCCTTTAGACGCCCGAGGAGGCCGTTGCAGAAGCTGAACATTTTATCCGTGACTTCACCTTCGTTCAACACATTTGCCATAAAGACGAAGAGCGGAGCTGCCAGCATAGTAAAGCCGGTGATCATGTCACCAGTGATGACGGAATAGACCATACCCATGCTTGCCGGGCGCGCAATCAGGAAGTAGACAATGCAGGATGCCAGCATGGAGAAGGAAATCGGCATGCGGATGATAAAGAAAATCGCAAGCGATGCGAACAACGCAAATACACCCCAGTTCATGCTGTCACCTCCTCTTCTGCTTCCTTCAGCTCAGTCTCTGCTACTGAGCCAGGATGCGGATGTCTGTAATCATCAATGGCTTTTTTTACATTGATCAGGGAACGGACAACGATTTCTCCGAGCATCCAGAAAAACGGTGCGAAGGCAACTTTGTATGGAATCTTCAGAATACCGGTTTTCATGGTGCTCTTGAGCATCAGAGTCAGGCTCGGTTTAAAGGCAAGAGCAACCAGAACGGCAAGGATCAGATTGTAGGCTATCTTCATGAACATCTGCACTTTGGGGGAGCATTTATCATAAACGAGCGAGAAGACAACATGCTCGTCATTTTCCATAGCCTTGCCGCAGCCCCAGAACATGATCCACATGTAGCAGAGGACCGCGAGCTCATTGCCCCAAGAGAGGGACTTACGGAAGAAGTAGCGAAGGATAATCGTCGCCACAAAACACAGGAAAAGGCATACAAAGATCAGACATGGTAACCAGACGCCCCAGACGTCGGATATACGCT
>JAGCAN010000175.1 GCA_017652685.1 Oscillospiraceae bacterium | reverse complement strand
ATTTCCGGACAGCTGATCACGAGTGATGAAAAGCTGCAGGGTACTTCCCATTTTGCCAGTGTTTTTCCTTCCCTATCCTGCAGTGATACCACTGCCCCTTCAGGAGCACTCTCGCTAAGATAATAGAAAACAGAGCATTGTGAAGAGGACGCGCTGATTTCCTCCGCCATTCCGGAACCCCCGCAAGCAATAATGTTCCCGCCTGTAATCTCGCAAACGCCACCGCTTTCGCTTCCATAATCAATGGCATTGTTCGTTCCGCCATCCACAATACTGATTCTGACTATACCACCGGAAATAAGAATATCCCCGTTGGAATCCAGCCCGTCGGCATCACGCGCTGCGGGAATAATAACCGTAAGAGTCCCTCCGCTGACAGCAATCAATGGCTTCTCCTCAGAAGCCATGGCAGATGCAGTCTCTAAACTCTGCTCACCTGTGGATTGTCCCTGCATCCATCCGCCATGTCCGAAGTTCTGGAAACCGAACAGATTGCTTCCACCGTTAGCATTCAGGCCGTCATCTTTCGGATAAATGGTAACATCACCGCCGGAAATGCGAATAGTCTGAGCTTCCAGCCCTTCATAACAATCTCCAGCGTATACGGTTCCGCCTTCAATCATGATCGATGTGTCAGAATGAATGGCATCGTCACCCGCGCAAATCGTAAGATCTCCGCCTGCAACAGTCACTTCTCCTGTTACATGGATGGCATCATCCGAAGCCGTCAGATTGAGCGTCCCGGATTCGATATAAAGATATCCATCTGCATTTTTCACAACCAGTCCGTCATCTTCTGACTCTGTTGCGAGGACGGTTTCGCAGATCCGAAGGCTTTCCTTTACATGAACAGCATCTCCAGCCGCCGTAACGGTAATAATGCCTCCCGCAATCACCACATCGTCATTCGCATCAATCCCATGTTTATATCCACTGGATATTTCAAGGCTGCCGCTGCCGTTGATCGTCAGATCGTCGCGTGCAAAAATCGTGCCGCCTCGTTTCTCCGCAAGCGCTTCATCAGAATAGTTCTCCCCGCTGGTCAATCGGTTTTCCGATCCTTCTGCAAGCGTAATGAACACTTTTTCTGCCTGTTCCACACGGACACAGGCATCATCTTCATTGGTTATCTCCACCCCATCCAGCAGGATCCAGACCTTGGAAGTACGGTGGGCATCCACAACAACAGAACCGTCCTCCAGATGTCCGGAAAGTATATATTTTCCCGCGGTAGAAATTACCAGATTTCCGTTATAAAAATAAGCCCCAGTACCGGAAATGCGAGCAGAAACCCTGTCAAGATTAATGAACGTAGCGGAAGAACTGTCCCAGACTCCGTTCAGATCATTTTCCGTAAAATAGACGGAACCTGAATGGTTCTCTGCATCTTCATCAATGATCACTTCAATTCCGAGACGCTCCCCATTTATAAATAGGATTGTCAGCAGCAGCGTGAAAAGTAACACGACAACGCAGATTGTATCAAAATTCTTATGCGTTGACATTCTAATCAGATTCCCTTTCTCTTCTTTCACTTTTGCGAAGAAGACAAGCCGGCGGATATGGATTTACCCCATGTAATCTCCGTTGTAGCTGACCAGCACTGCACTCTGTACCCCTTCCAGATCCGAGAGTTCATTGATAAAATCGGTATTATCCGAGAGCAAGCGTACCTCGAGATTCAGCTCCACCGAACCCTTCCGGACACTCTTGCTCTTTACGGAGCACCGCTTTGTTCTCTCTTTCAGGAAAGAAAGTGCTTTTTCTTCACTCTCATGCCCGTCACAGGTCAGCACCACAATATAAGGGTTTGCCATATCCTTATGATTTGCAAAGACCAGCAGAATAATGCCGATCAGCACACTGCCAAACACAGCCAGCGGAATCATTCCTGCCGCCAGTACAATACCTGCTGCAATGGCCCAGAAGAGAAACGCGATATCCAGAGGCTCCTTGATCGCTGTACGAAACCTCACGATGGACAGCGCGCCCACCATACCAAGCGACAACACCACATTTGATGTTACTGCCAGAATTACCAGCGTCGTAATCATCGTCAGCGCGACAAGCGTTACCCCGAAACTTGAGGAATACATCACGCCTGCATAGGTCTTTTTATAAATAAAAAAGATGAAAAGGCCGAGCCCAAATGCCAGCACCAGTGCCAGCGCCATATCTAATATGCTGATCGATGATACATTATCTAAAAAGCTCGATTTGAAAACATCTCTGAAAGTCATGGTCTCTCTCCTACCTTATCCGTATATTCTGCACTGGGCATATTTTGAAAAAGCAGTCACTCTCCTGCCGGGGGTCTGCACGGATGCACGGATGATTTCCGGCAGAAATTCATCCCACTTCACTTCGAGAATGATCGGGGAATCACCTGCAGGAACCATAATACAATCCGGATTCAGGAAATCCGTACAGTGTATCCCGGTTCTGATGTCATAGTCAAAGGTAACTCTCACGTTCCCCGGTCGGTAAATGAATGGTTCCCGGGTATAGTCCACAATCGTTCTGGGCTGCAACCTCTGATAGCGCATCTTGCAATAGAGCTCCTGTATCAGTGGCCTGCCGCTGTCCATCATCCAATCCAGATCCCCATCCACAACGGCCTGTGCTTCCTCCCGGCTCAAGAGTACGCTGTATTTAGTACCAAGCCCGTTGCGCCTGCTCTTTTTTTCCAGATGTATCAAGGAAGGATCACCGTTATAATACCGGATGCGAAACTTTTCCCGGAGGTTCACGCCGTCAATCTTCTCCCGCAGAGCCTTGTCCTCCGGATTATCGAAGTAGAGGCTTCGAATGTGATACTTTCCGTCAACAGCATGAGGGTCCGGCTCCATCACCGCCTGCAGCCGCTGGCGGATGGTCAACAAATCCATATAGTTCAGCTCATGCTTCCACTCATGCCGGTAATGGATTTCTTCCATTTGCGCTCCCCTTTCTCCGAGTTTGCGGTATTCTACTTCCATTTTTTCGTCGATGCAAGTGGTTTTCCCGATATTTCTTGTAAAGTTCACAATTTTCCGCCGCTACCTTCTCCGGATCAGTGAATACAAATCTTTTATGCTGAACCTCAGGAAAGAAACCGGATTCTGCCAGGACAGGCCGGATTTCTGCGAAATCAGGTCCATCAGCCCCTGTGCTCCGTCTTCTCCTGTGATGCTCTTTTTTCGAATCATATATCCTGACGCTTTGCTTGTAAACAGGTAAAGATATTCCTCATCAGAAATCAGACGAAACAGTTTTGCATAGGAGACAGTCGGTCGGTCCTTTCCGTCCGTAAACCCGGATTCCGAAAAAGAATACTGCAGGACAGGATAGGTTTCCTGCATTGCCTCAATGACCTGATCGGCTACCATATTCGCTCTGGTATTCAGGTTTGTAAAAAGGATACTGCCGGCAAATATACAGAAAACTGTCAGGATGGAAAACCCGGAGGATGACCCGAAAAAAACACCAAAAAGAATCAACAAAGCAGACAGGATAACAAGCAGAAGCTTTCGCCACCATTCAAACGTCTCATATTGCAGATGCGTAAACCGTTTAACAGTCTCTGCGCTGTGTTGCATCTCAGCCTGATAAAGTACCATACCGGCTCTCCTCCGCCTATGTAAAAAGGCTCGCAGCTTCAAAATACACCTTGTCTAATTACAAGAAGTTTAACGTTCAAAAACCACAATTGCAAGCGCAGGCATGGCAGAATTCTTT
>JAGCAN010000174.1 GCA_017652685.1 Oscillospiraceae bacterium | reverse complement strand
TACAGAATCTGAGAGCTTCCACCAAACGCATCACCTACGATTCCGACAACTGGGATTCCTACGACCCATACGGAGAAGATCTGTCCGAGGAGGTTTCCTATCATGAGGAGCGCATGGCCCGCAAAGCAGCCCGCGCAGCACAAGAAGGACAAAGCTCGCAGGCAGAACAGACATCCCGCTCTGGTCAGGGTGGGCGTTCATCACATGTAGCAAGATCTGTCCGTACCGGAAAGACCGCCGCATCCCGCGGTACATCTACAGTTGAGGAGCAGCAGGCCATCGCAAGAGCGCGCCGCGCAAAAGCTATGCAGGAGGAAGATCGCCGTTCAGGCCGCTCGGCCAAACGCCGCACTTCCGGAAAGGCATCCGCTCAGCGCAAAGCTTCCAGAAAGACATCCGCTCAGCGCAGCTTCTCCAGAAAGACATCCGCTCAGCGCAGCCGCACCGGCAGTAAAACCAATAAGAAAAAACTTCTCCCGCTCATTGCAGTCGCTGCACTATTAGTGATCGCTGCAGTGATCGTCATCATCATTTTTGCATCCAAGGTGAAAGAAGCCGCCAATCTGACGCTTTCCACCACCGATACCACACAGACCATCTCCTGGGCACGCAAGGGCAAAGACATTGGCTACGAAGTCCTGCAGAAAACCCCGGACGGAACCTTCCAGGTGGTCAAAACCGTAAGCCCGGAAGGCACAACCGCGGTCACCGTGGAGGGCCTGACCAGCGCCACTCTCTATGAATACAAAGTGCGCGCGATAAAAGGCACCGACAAGCCAAGAAAATCTTCCGGCGTAACCATCAAGGGCTACACTGCTCCATCGGTCCTGACGGATATCACCGCCAGCACCCAGGTCAAGGAATCTCTGACCTTCGTCTGGTCAGATCCGCAGCCGGTTGCCGGATTTGAGCTCCGCTACGGCTCCTCGGAAGATTTTCACGATGCCACCACCATCAAATTGACGGCGGAAAACATCGTCGTCGACGAGGGCAACGGCAAAAACACCTACACACTTGAAAATCAGCCGGAAGGCACAAAATACTACTATGCAATGCGGAGTTACTGCGATCAGAACTCCTATTCCGATTGGACGCCTACAGCCACCGCGCGCGTCACACGCCCGGTCGATATGCACGGCATCGATGTCAACGCACCGATGGTCGCCATCACATTTGACGACGGCCCGGACGTCTCCAACATCACCTCGCGCATTCTGGATGCGTTCGCGGAAGTTGGCGGTCACGCCACCTTCTTCCAGCTCGGCCAGCGCGCGGAAATGTATCCGGAAAAGATCCAGCGCATCGTCAATGAAGGCCACGAGATCGGCAACCACACCTATGATCACGCCCACATGGGCGATTCTGTCACCAGCGACGACATCATCAGCGCCAACGACGCCATCGAGGCGGCCGGCGGCGTGCGGCCGGTCAGTTTCCGCTCCCCGGGCGGCAACACCACAGAGCTGATCCGCCAGACCTGCATCCAGGAGAACATGACTCTCTACTACTGGAGCATGGACACGCGCGACTGGTACACAAAAGATGCAGCCGAAACCGTCTCCTACATCAAGAGCCACGTGGAAGACGGCGATATCATACTCATGCACAACATCTACGATTCCTCCGCGGAAGCGATTGAGGAAATTCTCCCTTGGCTGGTGGACGAGGGCTATCAGCTGGTCACCGTCTCCCAGCTTCTGGTCGCCCGGACCGGAAATCTGCCGGAGCCTGGCCTGGAATACTACACCGCCACCAAGACTTTGGACCGATAAATAAAAAAGCTGCCATATTTCTATGACAGCTTTCTGGTCAACGTTAGTTACCTATCCCACTTTACAGCTTCGTGACGTTCACAGCCTGCGGACCTTTTTCGCCTTCTACAACATCAAACTCTACGCTTTCGCCTTCGGCCAGTGTCTTATAGCCTTCCATGTTCAATCCTGAGAAATGAACGAAAATATCTTTGCCTTCTCCATCGCAGATGAATCCGTAACCCTTCTGGTTGTTGAACCACTTTACTGTTCCCTTTGCCATTTTTAGTGTTCCTCCGTATAAATATAATGCTACTGGATCTCAGGTGCGGTTGCCCCTGTATAACCCATCTATTAAGGGAATATAGCACCACAAAAATCGAGTGTCAACAGATGTGATTCAATGTTTTTTTAAAAGCCAAAAATGAATTTGGCGTGTCCAAAAAAGCCCGTAAAATCAACATTTTCCTTTCATCGCGTTTAGGAATATGTCGCCGATCACAGCCATGTCTTCAGCCGTAAACGCCAGCGGGAAATTATCCGAAAAAAGGATCTGCGCCGATGCCGGAAACTCCTCATCTGCTTCCCAGATCAGCGCCCGGATGGTCAGCTTTGGGAGGAATGGGATGTCGTAGGCGCAATCAGCTCCGCTGGCAAAACGCCCGCTCGCCTCGCGCGCTTCCTTCGCACCAATTTTCTCCATACCTTCCTTAAATCCCTTGATGTTATGGCCGTACGTGCCCGCCATGCGGCTGATGCATCTGCCGCGGAACTGCACCTCATAAACCGGCCCCCACGGCATCTCCGGGTAGGAATACATCTTCCCGCTGCTCTCCGCCTGCACACCCTCCATGACGTACCGCGCCAGCAGGATGCGAACGTTGTCCGCGGTCTTAATGCGTGCGTTGCCCGCCTGCACGTTGTCCGCGGTCTTTGTCCCGTCTTCCTCGGTCCTCGTCTCGTCCTCGTAATACGTTTCCATCTCTGGGAACGTCAGCTTCACACGCCGATTCATCAGAAAAATCTCAAACTCGCCGTCGTGAAACTCACACCCGCTGCGCTTTGCCATCTGCTGCGGATCCATCTCGCGGAATTTCTCCTGATAAATGCGGATCGGGTTTTCAGTTTTGTTGTTTACTACTTCCATATTAGTCAAATAACGTCGCGTCCGTATGCGGGATAAAGCAAGCCGCCAGCAGCTCGTCCATGTAGCCCGGATACGTCGACAGCTCAATATATGTCATGTTGTCGGCAATCTCAAAGACCTTCTGCTCCGCCTCGTCGGACAGCAGCATCGCGCACGCGCCGGTCAGCGAGGAGTTGCCTATGTAACTGTATTTTTCCAGATCGATCTTTGGCAGCATGCCGATGGAGATGGCCTTCTCAATATCAATGCCGGACCCAATGCCGCCGGCAATAATAACACGTTCGATGCAGTCGACATCCATATCCAGCGACTTCAGCATCGTCTGAATGGCCGAGAAGATGGCCCCCTTCGCGCGGATAAAATTGTCCAGGTCAGACTCGGTCAGCGTCAGCTCTGATCCGCTTGCACTCTCCTCTGCAAATGCCACGATGTATTCGCCGCTGCCAATCTCCTCATCGTAGCGGATCCGCCGTCCGTGGCCGATGAATTTGCCTTTTGCATTCACCGCACCCGTGCGGAACAATTCGCTGATGATGGAGATCAGGCCGCTTCCGCAAAGACCCCTGGCCTTCACAGATGATCCGCCAAGCGCTGAAGACGCGCCTGCATCGCCTGCTGTGTCGCCACCATCGCTGCTACCTGCGTTGCCGCTCGCATCTCCTGACGATGTCCGTCCGCCCATTCCGTCGGAGTTGCCTCCTATGATCGAATAATGTGGCTCAAAATCTGCATCCATCTCTACACTGTCGATTGCGCCGGTCGTCGCCCGCATGCCGCAGGAGATATCACCGCCCTCAAACGCCGGCCCGGCGCTGCACGCGCAGGTCAGCAGATAATCGCTGTTGCCAAAGACCAGCTCGCCGTTGGTGCCCAGATCAATGAAAAGGCTCAGCATCTCCGAGTTCCAGATCATGGCATCCAGCGCACCGGCCGTGATGTCGCCGCCCACGTAGCTGCCCACGTTCGGCGCGAAAATGACTTTGCCGTCCGCCTTGCCCGGCAGACCGCAGCTCTCTATGGTATCGCCCTCGCGGCGCAGGAACTCCGGCACATACGGCTCCAGACGGATCGACTGCCCGTCCGCGCCCAGGAACAAATGCTCCATCGTCGTATTCCCCGCGATCACGTAGCGAATGATTTCTTCTTCCTTTTTGCCGCTCTCTTCCAGCAGACGCTCGACCATCGGCAGGATGGTCTCCTCGCGGACAGCACTCCGCAGTTTCTCCACGCCGCCTTCCTTCGATTGCTGGATGATGCGGTTGATGACATCGGCGCCGTAACGGATCTGCCCGTTGCCCATGCTGCTCTTGCCCAGCACTTTGCCAGTAGTCAGATCCAACATAGCCGCTGTACACGTAGTCGTACCGATATCGATAGCAACACCAACTGCCTCAGCTTCTGCCACTCCGCGCGCGATCCCCGTATCAAAGATCTGCTGGATGGCTGCATCATAACGAGCCAGCTCCTCCGAGCTGCTGATGTCCGCCGTCTTGATATCTTCCTTAAATGCCATGGCCTCCGCCGGCACCCAGATGGTCGCGTCCGCCATCACCTTCGATTGGCACGCCAGCCGCCACTGATCATCATAGTCCTCGTCCGGAAGACTATGGATCCGGTCCATCTCCACACTGCCCGCGATTACTCGCACCCGGCACTTGCCACACGTGCCGTTGCCCGAGCACGGCGCATCGATATGAATATTGTTGTCCTTCATCAGATCCAGAACGTTCGCGCCGGCCTCCGCCAGCACCTTCACATCCGATCCATTCTCAATCTTAAATACTAATGTAAACATAGCCATCCTCTACTGCCGCTGAGCCGCGCCGAAACAATCATCGGCCGCAAAATGCCCGCCGCGCTAATCCTCCGTAAAGCTGAAGCGCTGCTTGAGACCCGCAATATCAACATCAAACTCAATCGTCCCGTCCTTCAGAACGCTCTTGTCGATCACGACCTCCTTGCCCTTCAGCAAGTCCTTCACGTAGCCTTCCGGATCGTCCGTCTCCACCGTGGAAACAAACACATCCCTCATCTGGTTACCGGAGCATTTATTAAAGATTTCCCGAATCACTTCATATCTCATTATCTATCCTTTTTCCTATATCTCATTTGAGAATGCGAGTTTCGTGCATTTTCTTTCATCCCTTTTAGATGAGATTGCGACTTGTGTTCATTTTCTTTCATCCCTTTTAGATGTGATTACGACTTGTGTTCGTTTTTTTCAAAACTTGATGCTTCCGGCCAAAAATAAAGCGACAACACATATGCATAAATCATCAAAAACGAACACAACTCGCAATTTCAAATTCTTTTGCTGATCATTTTCGAACACAACTCGCTATCTCATATTTGTCTGCAAAAAATTTTGCACACAACTCGCAATCTCATATTTCCTGGCTCAATTTTTTGCACGAAACTCGTGATTTCAAATTACCTAAGCCCAATCCTCAGCGAAATAAGAAAAGGGGTCCTGGAACCAGGACCCCTCCCTATCAAATAATTACATGATTGGTTCCATGGTCAGAGCCGGATGTCCCTTGCTCTCCAGGAATGCATACAGCTCGTCCGGTTCGGTAGCAACTGTCTCATCGCCGATCATATCGGTGAAGTTGTCGATGCCCAGAACCTCTTTTGCTGTCTTGTTCAGACGGGATGCCACATCGTCCTTCAGTTCTTTTGGCATCCAGACGATTCTTGCGATACCGCCCTCAGCGCTGATGAACTTCTTGGAAGCGATGAACTGACGTCCATGGCCCATGAATCCAGGGGTCTGCACGCCGCCGCCTGTCATGGAAGCAAGCTCGCCAAAAGTCATACCGGTCGGAGTCATGCCTGCGTACTCACGGTTAACGATGACAACACCATTGCTCATCGGCTCGATACCGCAGATGCACTCGAAGCAGCCGCAGCTGGTCATCGGGTCTTCGATCAGTGAGTACAGCGTGACGTTCTCAATAGCGCCGTGGGTAGCCTCAGCAACAACCTCGTTGACCTTGGAGTATTTGCCCAGTCTCTCATCGATCAGGCCTTCCTTCGGGATAGGCTGTGATGGGCCGGTCGGTGACAGCTCGAAAGTTGCCTTAGCATCCAGCCATGAAACAGCACCGCAAAGACCAAGTCTCTCCGGAGTAACCACGCAGCAATGTGCCGGTGAGAAGCTCTGGCAGAGGATGCAGGTGTAGAACTCATCTACGCTCTCGTCGGTCAGGTTAGCCAGACGGTCATCTCTCTTGCGGTAACGAGGCATAGCTACATCATCCAGGAATGCCTTCGCCTTGTCAGCATCGGTGATGAAGGTCACCTGGCATTTATCGACGACCTGACCAAACTCATCTTTGATCATTCCGTAAAGCACTTCGCCAAAGTCTTTCAGGCGCAGGCCGGCAGCAAACGCTTCTTTGCTGATACGGATACGGAACAGGTTTCTCTGTCCGGTGTGCATTACACCTTCAATATAGTTGAACCATGCATGGATCTTACGCTCGATAACGGACTCGAAGTCAGGCTGCATCTTTGCGCCGGCAACATCGACCACCGTACACAGCGGAAGACGGATGATCTCGTCAGCAGTCTCCGGAATGTCCGGACCATCGATCGTGATTTTGTGATCCTCGACCTCGTCAGCTGCCTTCATGGTAACCAGCTCTGCGGTGACGTTGTGGTCGGAATCGAACTCAGCGTAAGTATCATTTCTACGAATGATCTCGCCTTCGAAAGCAGCTGCGAAGCTGACCGGCAGCTTGACTGCTTTTGCTTTAACTTTGATGTTACGAAGCTCTAAGGACTTCGGTGATGTCTGGGTGTGATCAACAACAGACTCCAGAGCACCCGGTACCTGATTCTCGCCCAGGTCAATATCAACAACAACCGGGAAGCCCAGTGCGATAGCGCCGGCACCAGCAGAAACAACGACAGCGTCGATGTCGCCGAATGTGTTGACGAATGCCGGAACTCTGTCCTTCGTGTACTGAAGCAGTCCAGCCAGATCGCCAGGCTTCACATCGCCGAAAATCAGGGCTGCACGGACAGCTACGGTCACAACATGGATGACAGATGTCACATCATGTCCCAGAGGAACAACACGGTAATCCAGACCAGCCTTTACGCCAGCGCCCAAAACCTGCTCGATGATATCGCCGACCAGGAATGTCAGAATACCTTTGTCCTGATAATCTTTTACAACTGCTGCTGCCTCTTCCGGTTTGTCGGTTG
>JAGCAN010000173.1 GCA_017652685.1 Oscillospiraceae bacterium | reverse complement strand
GGAAGATACAGGATGGGGACTTTCTCACCATAGATTTTGGCTGTGTTTACCAAGGATATTGCTCCGACACAACGCGGACTGTTGCTATCGGACATGTGACAGAAGAAATGAGGACGGTATACAACATCGTTCTGGAAGCGCAGCTTGCCGGGATTGCCAGAGCAAAAACCGGTGTAATCGGCAAGGAAGTTCATGAAACTGCCCATAATGTAATCCGGGCTGCCGGTTACGGAGATTATTTTGGCCATGGATTCGGCCATAGCCTGGGGCTGGAGATCCATGAGGCTCCAAACTTTAATGCTCGTAATGAAAAGCCTATGCCGGACAGAGCAGTAGTGTCAGCTGAGCCAGGTATTTATCTGCCGGGCAAGTTTGGTGTGAGAATTGAAGATGTTGCGATACTCTGTGAAGATGGTTGTGAGAACATAACTGCTCTGCCGAAGGAGCTGCGTATTATTCCGGTATAAAACAACAGAAAAGGCAAATAAAAGAGGCTGCTGAGTAATGTTCAGCAGCCTCTTTTTGTATGTGGGAGAGGTTCAAATCAGACCGGCGAGAGAGATGTACGGGCCATAGGTTACCTCATAGGCGCTGGTAAGGTCATTCAGCATATCATTCATACGCTCACGCTGAATGGTTTCCCGTCCAGTGTCAAGATCGCCTTCCCCTACAAAATACATCACATGATATCCGGCATAGGCACCGCTTTCACCATAAACTACACCCGTATCGCCGGGCATGCGTGCATCGTCAAAACAGAAAGCATCGAATTCCGGTACTGTCTGACCCGGAGTAATGCTGTCATAGAGACCGCCATTCGTGTTGGAACCTGCATCTTCGCTGTACTGTTCAGCAAGGGCGGCAAAGCTTTCTTCCGTTGCCTCTCCCGCGAGCCATTCATTGTAAATTTCCTCTGCTCTGGCTTTCGCAGCATCCTTCGCTTCATCTGTATAGACGCCGTTTTCGTCGGGAACGGCTTTGGTCAGAATATGTCGCACGGCAATCGTCGGATGCTGTTCGCGTACTTCATCATCCGTGACGACGATACTCTCATCCAATTGTTTGTAAACCTTGCTGGCAAGAGCAAAATCAAGAGAGACCTCTGAGACCAGATCAGTTGTTACTCCATTTCCGTAGGTGGCTTTGAGGAAGGCTTCGCCCGATTCAAAGCCATTCGCAGCAGCAGATTCTTCAAGCCCGTCCAGTCCGGAAAGGGCGGTAGCTCTTTCTTCATCGTTCAGCGTGATGCCGTTTTCTTCCGCATAGCGGGAGAGTGCCGTGTTCATCAGGAGAGAGTCAACCGCGGCGGAAAGGAAATAGTCCTGCCAGGTACCACCGTTGATCATAGGACAGGCCTGGCCGGCCAGAGAAGAAACCCCGAGCGAGGTGTTAAGCCCGAAGTTTGCGGCATAAGCTCCATAAGTGGTAAGGAAAGAGTAGTATTGTGTAATATAGCTGTAATTGAGCATTGCAGGAGAGATGGAACGGTCACCGATCCTAACGGCCGTGGTCTTTTCATAGAAATCATCCAGGCTGATAAGATCAAGCTTCAGTTCACCGCTGTCAATCATGGCAGCTATTTTTTCCTCCGCCAAAGATTCGGCTTCTTCAGCAAAAACACCGGAAGAACAGGAGAAAATCAAGACAAGGGAGAGAAGAACAGATAGAAAGTGTTTCATATAGATGATACCTCTTTTATGCGAAATGTTAAAAAATGATTCAGGACTTTTTCCGAAACAGTCTGTCGCGGAACTGAAGCAGAAGAATCAGTGCGAAAAGCATGGAACAGATACCAAAGCAGAGCCAGGTCATCGTCCGGCTTCTGGCAGCAACCCCCATGAGGAGCAGCATCGGTGCCCCAAGGAGAATAGACCATAGATTCTGATAAATAAGATTGTGGGAGGTTGGCGTTTTGAAAAGGGGGTCAATTTCCCGAAGAAGGATAATACCTGTGGAAGCAGTCCCGGTGAGCATGCCGTACATCGCAAGCAGCATCTCATCAGAATAATCCGGGAAAAGATGCCTGCAGATCCAGCTGACATACCAGTATGTGAGCAAGGCACCTGCAATGCAGACCAGGAGAAGCGGAACCCAGAATTCCCTGTAGCGGAAAGCGGACAGGTCAATTGCTGCAATGGAAGCAACGACCATCAGGTCAAACATGAGGCCGGAAATCCTGTTGAGCATGAAGTTGTTGGTATACTCTCTCTTCATGATACCTTTCGAGCGAAGCTTGTTGCCGATGTTCTTAAACAGGATGGCCCATGCGGTGCCGACAAGGAAATTGAAACCCCAGATCAGAGGATTGATGGTATTCATACAGAACCCGCCTGCTGGTTCCAGGACAAAATGATACAGCAGCCACATAGATGCATAGGCAACCAGATAGGTGAGAAATACCAGACCGAACTGAACTGTCAGCTTATCCATAGATTCTGAGATGGGGATTTCGTTTCCGCCGGTAATTCGTTCCGCAGAGAGATCTTCCACTGCTTCAGCGTTTTCCGTCATAGCGCGTGCATCACCGGCACGGCGCATTTTGTTCAGATAGTAGACGCCTCCCACACAGGCAGAAACAAAACCCATTGCTGCAATGGTGAGGCCAAAACTTGAACCATGAGTAAAGCCGTAAAGGCTCTGGTAATTGGTACCCCAGTTAAAGGCCTGACCGGGTCCCTGCCCGTATCCCATCGGCAGGAGAATGCCTCCTGCCGCAAAAGCACCAATAATATAGGAAAGGCACAGCGTAATCAGCAGCCCGGAAACTGCCTGAAGCAGATATCCGCCTACTGTGACAGTGCTGGTATTGAAAACGTCTTTTCTGGCTTTTCGTCCTTTTACTCCGTCAAGATGTCTCCATGCGAGAGCGATAAAACCCAGGCCGAGACCATGATAGGTGAGCGCCTCAAGCGTGGAAAGATCAAACATGGACTGTCCGAAGATTCTCTTGTAGATGGCATCAAAGATCAGGACGAGAAATCCGCCGAGAACTGCACTGGGGAGAAGTGATTTCCGAAGAAATCGGATTTTTCTGCGAAGAAGATTGGCAAGAAGCATTCCGCCGAAAAGCAAAGCCAGAGTAACGATGAAAGACCATATTTCGCCGTCCCAGAAGTTAAATCCGCTGGTCATGGAGTTTGTACCTCCCTGTTGTTTGATATATCCGCCGACAGTGATTCTGCAGCGTTATTCCATTCCGGCTGCTTTGTTGGCAGCCTCCCGCTTGTTGATCTTTTTCTGGTTGATCAGAGAGAAGATGACAACCCCGACAGCAACCACAAAGAAGCCGATAGCAATAGGATAGTTCAGAATAGCACCGAAGTTGCCGCCGTTCAGATCCATAAAGCGGACAAAGTTCTGCTCGCACATCGGCCCGAGAATCAGAGCGAGAAGGATCGGAGAGAGGGGGAACTCATATTTGTTCATGAGCCAGCCGATTACACCGAAAAAGACACAGACACCGATGTCGAATACGTTTTTGTTGATGGAAAAAGCGCCCAGCAGTGAAACGACAAGGATAATAGGATAAAGCATCCTCTTTTCCAGAGAAACGATTTTGGCAAAGATTCGCACACCTGCACAGCCGACCAGCAGCATTGCGAGGTTTGCCAGCATCAGAGCAGCAAATACTTTGTAGACGGTCGGCAGCTCGGAGACATACATCATCGGCCCTGGCTGGATGCCTTTCATGATAAAGGCACCAAGGAGAATTGCGGTTACCGAGTCACCCGGAACACCGAGAGAGAGCAGCGGAATCATTGCACCGCCCGAGCATCCGTTGTTTGCTGACTCCGTTGCAGCAACACCGTTCGGAATACCGGTGCCCCATTTTTCGGGGTGTTTGCTGAGCCCCTTATTAAATGCGTAGGAGACAAACACGGCAATATCTCCGCCGGCGCCCGGAATTGCTCCGATAAAAGTACCTATAACACCGCCGGTAAAAATATTGGGAGCAATTTTTGTAATCGTCTTGCCATCCGGCAGGACGCGGGTAATCTTTTCTGTAGATTTTGCCTGTGCACTTTCACGGCCGGAGAGAATCCTCTCCACACCGGCAATAACTTCCGCAACAGCAAAGAGCCCGATCAGAACAGGGATAAAACTCAGCCCGCCTTTGAGGCTTGTAACACCGAAAGTAAAGCGCTGCTTGGAATACGTCGGATCAAGACCGATGGTGCAGAGAAGCATACCGAAGAAAGCACTGATCAACCCCTTGGCAATGGACTTGCCGGAGATCGAAATGATAACAGATAGCCCGAAAACTGCCAGCATCAGCATTTCAGCCGAAGTAAACTTCATGGCAACTTTTGCTACCAGAGGAGACAGGAAAGTCATGATCAGAGCGCCGATGACGCCGCCGCAGAAAGAGGAGAACATTGCTACAGACAAAGCCTTGCCCGCTTCACCTTTCTGCGCCATGGGATAGCCATCCAGCAGCGTGGCAGCCGCTGAGGGAGTTCCGGGAGCGTGAATCAGAATGGCGGAAATAGATCCGCCGTACATGCCGCCGCAGTAGATTCCGAGCAGCAAACCGATAGAGGGAATCAGATCCATCCCAAAGGAGAAAGGAATCAGCAGGGCAACGCCCATTGTAGCCGTCATGCCCGGGATGGCCCCCAAAAGAACACCGCCCGCGGCTCCGAGGAGGGTCATCAGGAGTGTGGTGGGATCCAGGAAAACATTGGAGTAGCTGGAAAACAGTAAATTCCAATCCATAATACTGTTCTCCTTTCTTAGAAGTTGATCTTGTCAACCAGCTCCCGCAGGAACTGAAGCCAGCCCATAGGGATGTTGACCTGAAGCATTTTGTAGAAAATCAGCCACATGCCGAGAGGAACCAGAAGCGAGATCAGAATCAGCTTGACAGGGCTTCTCAGACCGATGATCCACATGATAATACCGCAAAGGAGAAAACTCACAACCACATAACCGAGGCTTTTGAAGAAGTAGACATAGCCGATACACAGCAGGACAACAAACAGCGCAGCCAGAACGCCCTTGTCTCGGAACAGGTTCATGGTCTCCGCTTTTTCAGCAAGCGGGTCGTCTGCTTTCATGCTGCCGAGTTTTAAAAGGGACTGAATCAGCAGAATAACAGTGAAAACCGCCATGCCAATGATCATAATCCGAGGGAAGGTCGAGGGCTGAACGGCTGCCTTTTT
>JAGCAN010000172.1 GCA_017652685.1 Oscillospiraceae bacterium | reverse complement strand
TGTCATGCTCATTTGTATGGCCGTCAGCATCTCGCAAAATCAGCTGTTGCCAAAATTTGTAATATATATTACAATAAAAAATGTGAGCACATCATAAGAAGTATAAAGCCTCCGCCTGTTCCGGGAAGAATTGGGGCAACCATTCACCATACAAGCAAACTATGCAGGGAGGTATTGGAGGGGAGCAGCCCCTCCAATGTTCAATCGGCCCCGGCGACATGTGCGGCGGGGCCGCAGTCATTTTTGCGACGGGAAGCCTGTCGACCAGAGCAAAAATGACTTCCTTGCAGATTTGCCGCCCGGAAATCACTTGTGATTTTAGGCAAATCTGTCAAAGGGGTGGTCTTGGCGGGGGAAGCAGGTCCCCCGCCAATTACCATTCGCCCGTAGGGTGACTGGTAACGAATAACCGTCGCGCCCGATTTCGGACGCGGCGGCAGGGTAAACGGGGAGGGCTATTCAAATGTGATGGTCAGGCCGGTCTCGACGCTCTCGAAGGGCTTGAGCACCGGCAGGGTGCCGTTCTTGCGCTCCTCGGCGCGGCCCATGATGTAGCTGTTGGAGGGCTCCAGGCCGCAGACGTAGTCGCCGCTGGCCATGCTGCGCCAGTGGGACAGGATCGGCAGCGTATCCGACCAGGTGATCGTCATGCGGGTGTTGATGGCGGGATTGACGATGGACGCCCTGTGCTCCATGTCCTCGTGGAAGAACACGCGCTCCTCCTCGCCGGGCACGGGCTCGGTGAAGGTGGTCTCCTGGCCGAGGCCGGTGGCGGCGAAGGGGGTGCGGGGCGTGGTCTTGCGCGCCTCGGGCAATTCCACGCGCGCCTCGGCGCTCACCAGCGGCCAGCCGAAGTTGCAGTGGTACAGCAGCTGGTATTCCTCGCTCTGGTGGGCCAGGTTGGTCAGTTTGTCCCGCAGGGCGATCTGCGCGCCGAACACGGGGATGCGGTACTCCCGGCGCAGCTCCAGCACGTGGCCGAACAGCGCCGTCTCCCGGATCGTGCCTTTGACGACAATCTCATTGTTTTCGATTTCGGCGCAGACCTGCTCCGCCGCGAGGCTGTGGTATCTGCCGTGCAGCGGGTGCCACTCGCCCTTATCCCGGTTGGCCGGACCCGCGCTGCGCAGGCCGCAGGTGTACAGGAGCCCGCCGGGGAAGGTATTCACAAACTCGGTCTCATAAGGGACGATCACCGCCGGATTGTCGTAGCCGTTCTTGCTCATCCAGCTCATGTTCACGCCCTTGTAGCGGCACTGCCCGATATCCAGCCCGGCGTCGGGCAGGATGTCAAGCTCCAGGCCGCCGGCTGTTTTCACCTCAATGATCTCGGTGCCCTTGGCTCTGCCTTCGTTGATGGTCACACGGCGAAGCGTCACGAGCTGGGCGGGATTTCCGATATAGCCTCGTTTCAGAATCTCGTTCAAAGAATCCACCTCTTTTTCAGGTTGTGGCACTATTGTAAATAATAAATTTTCGGGTTTATATAGAAAACTGTTCGTTTTACTTTGATTTTGTTCGGAGCTGTGATAAATGTGAAAGAGCAAAATTGTGCAGATTGCTGAGGTGATCCCGATGATCTCCATTTTTGACCTGGAAAAACTGAGTGGGCTGTTGAAAGACTTTTATGAGATCAGTCATATCCGCATCACGGTCTTTGACGAGAACCTGACGGAGCTGGTCTCCTACCCGGAGCGGGTCGCGCCTTATTGCGCCGTCATTCGCGGCACCTCCAAAGGCTTTGACGCCTGCATGGCCTGCGACCGTCAGGCCTGCGAAAAGGCCGCAAAAAAGCACAGCACCTACATTTACCGCTGTCACGCCGGCTTGACCGAGGCCGTGACGCCGCTGTATGTGGGTGATGTGCTGGTTGGCTATATTCTTTTCGGTCACGTGTTTTCCTATCCGAGCCATGAAGAGGGCTGGGCCGTGGTTGAGCAGCGCTGTGCGGATCTTCGTGTCAACATGCGGATGTTGAAAGATACCATCTTTTCCGCTGCGCTAATCGAGGAAAACTACATCCGCTCCGCCGCGCAGATCCTTCACGCGGTGGCATCCTATCTCATTCTGGAGCGCATGGCGACCTTGAAAGAGGATCTGCTTGCCGCGCGGCTAGACGCTTATCTCTCGGCGCACTATTCGGAGAAGATCAAAGCGCCCATGATTGCTGAATACCTCGGGATCGGCAAGACCCAGCTCTATGAGTTGTCGAAGCAACTCTACGGCTGTGGGATCGCCGAGCGCATACGGGCACTGCGCATGGAAAAGGCAAAAGCCCTTCTTCGTGAGCAAAAGAAGCTCACGCTCTCCGAGATTGCCGCCCTTTGCGGCTACAGTGACTATAATTATTTTATCACGGTGTTCTCCAGAGAGACGGGATGGTCTCCGGGAGATTTTCGAAAGAAGCATTCGACACCTTCATTTTAGGCGATAATGACCGTCCTGGCAAGACATGTCAGGGCGGTTTCGTTTCATGACTATGAGGCTGACGTCAATTCGATGCTCGGTATCTTCGGCTTGGATATCTCTAAGCCCCTTCGGGTATCGATCTGTGGAAGCGCGGCCGGAGAACAAAACGTCTGCGAAGCGTTGAAGCAGTATTATACCTAAACAGAGGAAAACGTAATGAAAACAACTGTCTTTCATGTTGTGGGATTCTTTTATTATCTGTTTTTCATTTTCTTTCTATCATAACAGTCCTTGCTGCTCATCCGTTTTCCAACATCTTGGCAATTAGGGTCGTCGCAGTAACGCTGCCGCGGCCCTTTTCTTTTTTTATATCTTCCGCAACTCAGACAGCGGTATTGGAACCGGTGCCATACAAAGCTAGAAAAACACAATTATCCTTATTTGTTGGCAGCACATATAATTCGATCATTTTTCAAAAACGGCGAAAATGGATGCTTTTGAGCTGACTTGAGCACCCT
>JAGCAN010000021.1 GCA_017652685.1 Oscillospiraceae bacterium | reverse complement strand
CTGTCGGTATCCGTATCTCCTCCAACAGCGAGTTTACGGAAGCAGTCCTCGCCGCCAACGAGCGGATCAAGACGGAATCCCTGAAGGAAGGGGATCGGATCATGGTCTACGTAGTGGAAGTCCGCAACTCCACACGCGGGCCCCAGGTTCTCATCAGCAGAACCCATCCCGGCCTTGTGAAGCGTCTCTTTGAGCTGGAAGTTCCTGAGATAGCTGACGGCACAGTAGAAATCATGTCCATTGCCCGCGAAGCCGGCAGCCGCACAAAAATGTCCGTCCGTTCGGAAGAACCCGATGTTGATCCGATCGGTTCCTGCGTCGGTCCCAAGGGCGGGCGTGTAGCCAACATCGTCTCTGAACTCGGCGGAGAGAAGATTGACATTATAAAATACAGCGATATTCCTGAAGACTATATTTCCGCCGCACTTTCCCCGTCGGAAGTTGTTAGCGTTACCATGGCGGATGACGGAAAGAGCTGTCGTGTCATTGTTCCGGACGATCAGCTCTCTCTTGCCATCGGCAAGGAAGGGCAGAATGCCCGCCTTGCAGCAAAACTCACCGGGTATAAGATTGATATCAAGCCCGTGAGTGAGGCAAGATAAGGGCAGGCGGAAGGAGGCGGAGCCAACGGCAACGATCAAGAAAATACCGATGAGGCAGTGCCTCGGCTGCCGTGAGATGAAGCCCAAAAGCGAGCTTCTGCGTGTGGTGCGTTCCCCGGAGGGGACGGTTACGTTTGATAGCAGGGGCAAGGCGTCCGGGCGCGGTGCTTACGTCTGCCGGGATGCGTCCTGCCTGAAAAAAGCCATCCGGTCGAAAGCGCTGGAGCGTTCCCTTGAGGTTCCTGTTCCGCAGGAGCTTCTGGAACAGCTTCTTGCCGAGCAGGAGGCACAGCCATGAAAGCGGATATTCTTGCTTTTCTGGGCCTGATGCGCAGGGCTTCGGCACTTGCCATCGGAGAGGAAAATGCCTCCGAAGCCATCGGGAAGGGAAAAGCCAGGCTTCTGCTTCTGCCTTCTGACGGCAGAGAAAAAACCGCTCTTCATGCCGAGCGCCTTCTGGAAGGTCGCAGCGCACTGAAAATTCTGCTTCCTTTTTCGGAAGGAGAGCTGGCAGCCGCGCTCGGCACAGGCCGGTGTTCCATGGCTGTCGTGACGGATCTCGGTTTTGCCGGTGCGCTGATGCGGCAGCTGGCAGGAGAGTATCCCGGCCGGTATGACGAGGAGCTGGAAAAGGTCACCTTCCGCTATGAAAAGGCAAAACGAAGGAAAAAAGAAAAGCCCGGAGTCAGGACAAAGAAAAAGACAGCAGGGGAGGATTAAACTATGGCATTGGTAATGAAATACAGATTGGGTGAAGTGGCGAAGGATTTCGGCGTCACCAACAAAGAGATATCGGCGATCATGGCAGAGTACTTTGCTCCTGCCAAGAACCACATGCAGGTTCTGGCGGACGAAGAGCTGGATGTGATCTTCGAATACATGACGCAGCACAATCAGGTGGAGAGCCTGGAGGAGATCTTTGTCGTCACTCCTATTGCGCCGCCTGCACCCGAAGCTCCTGCTGCACCTGCTCCGGAAGCTGGTAAGGAAGAAAAGCCGAAGCAGGCTGGAAAAGGCGCCCAGGAGAAACCGGCAAAACCAGCCCAGGGCAAGGCAGACCAGAAAGCGCATCCGGAGGCCAGGCCTGCTCAGCAGCAGAGCCAGCAGGGTGCACAGCCGGCACAGGCTGCGCAGAAGCAGAAACAGAACAAGCCGTATACGCCGCGCCAGGTCGCGGAGAAGCGCGTTGTCGATACGCGCGGTGGTTCTGCTGTGAATATCGACAAATACAACGAGAAATACGAAGACCTTGGCAGCAATAAGGCCAATAACTCCAATATGCGCCGCAGCAACAAGGAGAAGATTCAGAGCAAGTCCAAGCAGCGCACCAATCCGCAGGCAGCTTCTGCCAAACGCCGTCAGGAGGAACGCGATAAGATGGCGCGCCTCCAGCTCGAGATTGCACGGAAGCAGCAGCTCAAGGTCCAGATCCCGGATGAGATCAGTGTGGGAGAGCTTGCTTCCCGCATGAAGAAGACCGCTTCGGAAGTTATCAAAAATCTGATGAAGATGGGCACGTTTGCGTCCATCTCCGATGTGATTGATTACGACACGGCAGCTCTCGTGGCGATGGAACTTGGCTGCAAGGTCGAAAAGGAAGTAATCGTCACAGTGGAAGAACGCCTGATCGACGACAGCCAGGACAGGCCGGAAGATCTCGTTACCCGCGCCCCTGTCGTTGTGGTGATGGGCCATGTAGACCACGGCAAGACTTCTCTGCTGGACTATATCCGCAATTCCAACGTGGCCTCCGGAGAAGCCGGCGGCATTACGCAGGCGATCGGAGCCTATACCGTAGAAATCGACGGCAAGCCGATCACCTTCCTGGATACACCGGGCCATGAGGCGTTCACATCCATGCGTGCGCGTGGCGCGATGGTGACGGATATTGCGATTCTCGTGGTGGCTGCGGATGACGGCATCATGCCGCAGACGATCGAGAGCATCAACCATGCGAAGGCTGCCAATATCCCGATTGTCGTTGCCATCAACAAGATGGATGTTACCGGCGCAAATCCCGAGCGTATCAAGCAGCAGCTCACTGAGTATGATCTTGTTGCCGAGGAATGGGGCGGCGATACCATCGTCTGCCCAATTTCCGCTAAGACGGGTATGGGCATTGAAAACCTGCTGGAAAACCTCACCATCCTTGCCGAAGTGCAGGAGCTCAAAGCCAACCCGAACCGTGCGGCAAAAGGTGCCGTCATTGAAGCCCGCCTCGACAAGGGCCGCGGCCCGATTATGACAGTTCTTGTCCAAAACGGTACGCTGAAACAGGGTGACATTATTATTGCCGGCACAGCAGTCGGCCGTGTCCGTACCATGGTGGACGACAAGGGCAGGCATATCACCCAGGCCGGGCCTTCCACACCGGTCGAGATTTCCGGGCTTTCCGAAGTCCCGAGCGCCGGCGATGTGTTCAATGCGGTTTCCGATGAGCGTATGGCGAGAGAGCTTGCCGAAGAGCGTCGGATCGCCATGTCCAGCAGTGGCGGCGGGCTTGGCCGCAAAGTCAGCCTGGAAGACCTCTTCAGCCAGATCCAGGCCGGCGAGATGAAGACGCTCAACATCATTGTCAAGGCTGATGTACAGGGCTCTGCAGAAGCGGTCAGATCCTCTCTGGAGAAAATCTCCAACGAGGAAGTGCGTGTCAAGGTCATCCACAGCGCAGTCGGTGCCATCAATGAGAGCGATGTGATGCTTGCCGCCACCTCCGGTGCCATCATCGTCGGCTTCAACGTCAGGCCGGATGCTGCCGCAAGGGACAACGCATCCAGAAACGATGTGGATATTCGCCTCTACCGCGTCATCTATGACTGCATCAACGAAATCGAAGCGGCCATGAAGGGTATGCTTGCACCGAAGTTCAAAGAGACGATCATCGGCCATGCCGAAGTGCGCGAGACGTACAAGGTCTCCAAGGTCGGAACTGTCTGCGGCTGTTACTGCACCGACGGTAAGATTCAGCGCGGCTGCCAGGTCCGCATTCTGCGTGACAATATTGTTGTCCATGAAGGTGAGCTGGCCTCTCTGCGCCGCTTTAAGGACGACGTCAGGGAAGTGGCATCCGGCTATGAGTGCGGCATGCAGGTGGAAAAATTCAACGACATCAAGATCGGCGATGTGATCGAGTGCTTCGTGATGGAGCAGATTGCCCAGTAAAGGAGAAACAATGGCTTCCAATAAACTGGCAAGAACCAACGATGATATACAGTTCGTCCTCTCCGCTCTCCTCCGGAACATCAAGGATCCGCGTATTGCCGGCAAAATGATCAGCGTCACGCGCGTCGAAACAACGGGGGACCTGCGGTATGCCAAAGTCTGGCTTTCGGTGATGGATCTGGAGGACGAAAAGGAATTCAAAAAGGGTCTGAAGTCCGCTTCCGGCTGGCTGCGCAGGGAACTCGGCAATTCCATGAGCCTGCGCTATACCCCGGAACTGGTTTTCGAGATCGATCACAGCATTGCCTACGGTGCCCACATCAACCAGTTGATCGAAAGTCTGAACATCCGGCATGATGACGACGATGAACAGCTGTAATGTTCTGCAGGCTGCAAAACTGCTCAAAGAGCAGGATTGGTTTCTTCTTCTGACGCACAAAAATCCGGACGGGGATACCCTCTGTTCGGCTGCCGCGCTCTGCCATGCCCTGCGGCGTATAGGGAAGACGGCTTTTCTCTACCGCAACGCGCAGATTACCGAAAAGTATCAGCCCTACGTAAGCCCCTATCTGGAGGAAGCCGGTTTTGTGCCGGAGCGTGTCATCGCTGTGGATATGGCAACCGAACAGCTTTTTCCGAACGGGTTTTCCGGAAAGGTCGATTTCTGTGTCGATCATCATCCGACGAATTCCTTCTATGCCGGCAAAACACTGGTCGATCCGGACAGATCTTCCTGTGGAGAGCTTGTCATGGCTCTGATCGAAAAGCTCTGCGGCAGCCTCGACAGGGAAGAAGCAGACCTCCTCTATATTGCCGTCTCAACGGATACCGGCTGTTTTCAGTATGCCAACACCAATGCGAAGACGTTTTCTGCAGCGTCGCATCTGCTCGCCCGTGGGGCGGACAATGCCGCAGCAAACCTCGTTTTCTTCCGTCAGATCAGCCGTGCGAGAGTTGAGCTGGAAGGCGCCATCTATTCGGGTATGATGTACCACCGCGACAATGCGGTTGTGGTTGCAACCATAACGCAGGAAATGATGCACAGCTGTGGTGCCACGGAAGATGACTGTGACGATCTCGCCTCCCTCCCCGGCAGGGTGAGAGGCTGTAAAGTCGGCATTACCATCCGCGAGCTGGAAAGCGGCGAGAGTAAGATCTCTGTCCGCACGTCAAAAGATGTTTCCTCCATTGACATCTGCAGTGTTTTCGGTGGTGGCGGCCATGAGATGGCAGCAGGCTGTACGATTCCTGCTGCGCCTTTACGGGCGAAGGAACTGCTGCTCGCGGTTGTGGATGAGGTTATGAAATGACAGGAATTCTCCTGGTAGATAAAGAACAGGGCTGGACAAGCAGTGATGTGGTTGCCAGGCTGCGCGGCCTTCTGCATGAGCGCAGAATCGGCCACGCCGGCACACTCGATCCGCTTGCCACGGGGCTTCTGGTTGTGATGGTCGGGCGTGCTGCAAGGGCGTCCGATTATCTTATGAGGCATCCGAAGCAGTACCGGGCATATTTCAAGCCCGGTATTGTAACGGATACGCAGGACATCACAGGCCGCGTGCTTTCCCGGAAGAGTGTTTCCCTCTCCGAGCGGGAGCTGGAGGAGGTGCTGGTGCAGTTTCGCGGGGAACAGATGCAAATCCCCCCAATGTACTCCGCCATCAAAATGCGAGGCCGGAAACTCTATGACATTGCCCGCCGCGGCGGAGAGGTGGAGCGTGCACCGCGTGCTGTTACCGTTTTCTCCCTCACGCTTGCCGGGCGGGACGGGGAGGAGTTCATCCTGGATGTTTCCTGTTCCGCCGGCACCTACATCCGAACGCTCTGCCACGATATCGGGCAGGTTCTGGGGTGCGGTGCCTGCATGACCCGCCTGCAGCGTATCGCTTCCGGTGCATACCGGGTGGACGATGCACATTCTATCGAAGAGATTGCCGCTGCTGCTTCAGCCGGAACTGCTGCCGGTCTGCTCCTCCCGGTTGACAGTGTTTTTGCCGGGCTGGAAAAGGTCACAGTCGGTACGCAGGAGGCAGTGCGTATCCGCTGCGGCGGGACTGTCCCGTGGGTGGGAGAAAGCGGGCGTGTTCGCGTCTATGCCCCCTCCGGGGAGTTTCTGATGGTTGGCCGGCTGGAAGACGGCCTTCTGAAGACAGAAAAAAGTTTTTTCGAGGTACCATAATGGCGCAAATCCGAAGGGCCCTGGCCATGGGCTTTTTTGACGGTGTGCACATCGGCCATGCAGCCCTGCTGAGAAAAGCCGGTCTGCGCGCCTCGGAGCTGGGGGCGGTTCCATCCGTGCTCAGCTTCGATGTCCATCCGGATAACCTGATCTTCAACCGGGAAACGCAGCTGATCAACGATGCCCGCGGCCGGAAGGAGATCATCCGGCGTTGCTTCGGGATTGACAATGTTGTCTTTCTCCATTTCAACCGCCAGCTGATGAATATGCCGTGGGAGGATTTTGCTTCCCACGTCGTTGAGGAACTGAATGTCTGCAGCTTCATCGTGGGCTATGACTTTACGTTTGGCAGCAGGGGAGAGGGCAACGGGCAGAAACTGCGGGAGTTCAGTGCTTCCCGCGGCATTTCCTGTGATATTATCGAACCCGTGATGCTGGATGGGCAGGTTGTCTCTTCCACGCTGATCCGTGAAATGATCGAAGCGGGCAACATCGAACAGGCCAACCGGTATCTTGGCCATCCGCACTGCCTGTACGATACCGTCCATTCCGGTTACCATATCGGGCGCAAGCTTGAAGCGCCGACTATAAACATGTTTTTCCCGGAAGGGGTGATCGTCCCGCGGCATGGGGTCTATGCCGCAAAGGTGGCGCTGCCGGACGGGGAGACCTATCCTGCCGTCACCAACGTCGGCATCCGCCCGACCTTCAGCGATGACGGAAAAGTCAGCGTCGAGAGCCATCTGCTCGGTTATGAGGGAAACCTCTACGGGGTGCCTACGCGTATTGATTTCTATCATTTTATCCGTCCGGAAGTGAAGTTTGACAGCTTTGAAGCACTTTCTGCCCAGATCCGGCTGGATGCTGCAGCCGCCTCCGCCTTTTTTGAAGAACAGCCCTGCTGAAAGGAGAAACCAGCCATGCCGCTGAACAGAATTCCCTTTATGAATATCCATCTGGACAATATCACCACCGCCGAAGCGCTGGATTATATTGATGAATGGATTGCCTCACGCAAAGTCGGGCAGATTATTACGCCCAACTGCGATCAGATTGTACAGGTTGAAAAAAATCCGGCTCTCAAGCCGATCTGGGACGATGCGGAGCTTCTCTTTGCCGACGGGCATCCGCTGCTCTGGTTTGCAAAATGGTATAAAACACCGCTCAGGGAGAAAATCAACGGTTCCTCCTTTGTCCCGGAGCTCTGTGCACGTGCTGCTGAAAAGGGGTATTCCGTTTTTCTGCTCGGTGCCGGGCCAGGTGTGGCAGACCAGGCAGCCGAGAATCTGAAGAAGACATATTCCGGCATCCGCATCGCGGGCACGTTTTCACCGTCCTACGGTTTTGAAAAGAACCCGGAGGAGGTAGAGGCCATCAACACCATGCTCCGGAATTCCCAGGCCGATATACTGATTCTCGGCGTCGGTGTTCCCAAACAGGAGATCTTCGGTTATCAGAACCAGGAAAAATACAACATCCCGGTCACCATCAATGCCGGCGCTACCATTGACTTTCTGGCCGGCAACAAAAAGCGGGCCCCGAAGTGGATGGTGGATGGAGGGCTTGAATGGCTTTACCGCACCATCAAGGAGCCGAAGCGTGTCGGCGGTCGCGTCCTGCGCGATCTTGCGATCTTCCCCCTCGCCTGGAAATACCGTCCACGCAAATAAAAAACCGCCTCTTCGGCGGTTTTTTTATCGTTTTCCTCTTGCTCTGCCCCGTCCCCTTCTGCGCACCTGCGCGGCTTTCGTCTTATAGGAAGAGAGCATTTCTTCATCACATTCATAAACGAGCCGGTTTGCAGTCAGCAGATCCGGTTCCATGCTTTTTTTGAATTTGACGCGAACCAGGTATTTCCCGTGGGCTTCACAGGAGTAGAGATTCATATACCGTCCGTCCCCCTGGTTTACCCATTTCAGTCTCAGCATCCCGGCGGAACAGACCGGGCAGGGCACCAGGGCAATCCGGCTGTCGGCAAAAGCGGCCGCTTTGCTTTCAAAGCCATCATAGGCATCGTGGAGCACCGGCTCCGGCCCTGCAGAGGCTTCGGTTACGGCCACAGCCTTGGGCATTCTCGAGGCGAGGATTCTGGGTGCATCGTCATAGGTGCGCAGGCCTTCGCGCATGTCGAGCCTGGTGCAGACCAGTGCGGTGTTGTAGGCATCTCCCAGCGCATCGTGCGCCACGCGCGTCTGTTCAATACCAAAGTGTTCCATTGCATCGGCCAGCGATTTCTGGTTTTTGTCTCCGCCGGTCTGTACGTTGTAGATGAGCTGGAGATTGATCCAGTCTTCCACCCAGTCCCAGTCCAGATCGTGGATGATGATGTTCTGTTCAAAGATCCCGCGGTCATCGCAGCCCCAGGTGAGAAACGTCACATCGTCACCGCAGAATTCTCTGAACTTCTGCAGAGCCTCCGGAAAGCTGACTCCGTGGGAAAGCCTGTCCCTGTCAAAGCCGGTGATTTTTTTTACTTTATAATGAATCTGGCGGAAGTATGCAGGCCGCACATCGATGGTGAATTCTTCTCCCAGCGTCAGATCCGGATTCAGTTTTACTGCGCCGATCTCGATGATCTCCCCGCGCAGATGGATGGGCAGTTTGTTGAAAACAGGTGAGTCCGAACGCATCGCCTGGTTCCATTCAAAATCCACCACAACAGTATTCATGCTTTCTTCGTTTCCTTACTAATGATATTCACGGCTGATTATTATATCATCATTTTATGATTTTTCAACTGTCAAAATAAAATGCTTGACACCGGTTGGGGAAAGTGCTATACTCCGACAAGTGAAATTGCTTAACAGGAGGCGTTCATCGTGGAAGACGGGAGATTCATGCAGAGCATGCTTCTCGATTTTTATGGTGATCTGCTTACCGACAAGCAGCGTGAATGCTTCAGCCTCTACTATAACGAGGATCTCTCCCTCTCCGAAATTGCGGAACAGCGTGGGATTTCCCGCCAGGGCGTGTGGGACAATATCCGTCATGCCGAGGCCGCTTTGCGGGAGATCGAAGAGAAAACCGGGCTGATTGCCCGTTTTGAGCATACAAAGGCGGAACTTTTCGCTCTGAAGGAGCGGCTTTCCGGGCTTGCCGAGACGCCGGAAATTTCTTCCGCAGTGCAGAAAATTGATGAGCTGATTGCCTCGCTCTGAGGCAGCAGGATAAAGAGGAACAATATGGCATTTGAAAGTATTTCCGACAAACTGAATGCTGTTTTCAAGCGCCTGCGCGGTAAAGGCAGGCTGACGAAGGCCGATGTGAAGGAGGCAATGCGCGAAGTGCGTATGGCTCTTCTGGAGGCGGATGTCAGTTATAAAGTGGTGAAGGACTTTACAGCCCGTGTGACGGAGCGCGCCTCCGGTGCCGATGTGCTCGAAGCTCTTTCTCCTGCCCAGCAGGTTATTAAAATCGTCAATGAAGAGCTTTGCACCCTCCTCGGCGGCACCAATGCAAAAATCAATATCTCTTCAAAGCTTCCGAGTGTTGTGATGCTTTGCGGCCTGCAGGGTGCGGGCAAAACCACAAACGGCGCCAAGCTTGCAGGGTACCTCCGCAAGCAGGGCAAGCGCCCTCTTCTCGTCGCGTGTGACGTTTACCGCCCCGCGGCCATCAAACAGCTGGAAACCGTCGGCGCACAGCTGGATATTCCCGTGTTCCAGCAGGGGCAGGGGGATCCTGTTGAAATCGCCAAAGCGGCAATTGCGCATGCATCCAAACACGGCAACGATATCGTCTTCCTTGATACTGCCGGTCGCCTGCATATCGATGAACAGCTCATGGATGAGCTGCGCAACATCAAGGCAGCCGTTGACCCGGCAGAGATCCTCCTCGTGGTTGACGCCATGACGGGTCAGGACGCTGTTCATGCGGCCACCGCTTTTGACGAAGCGCTCGGCATCACGGGCGTCATGCTCACCAAGCTCGACGGTGATGCCAGAGGCGGTGCGGCTCTGTCCATCTCCACGGTAACCGGCAAGCCGATTAAATTTATCGGTGTCGGGGAAAAGCTTGATATGATTGAGCCTTTCCACCCCGATCGGATGGCATCCCGCATCCTCGGTATGGGCGACGTTTTGACGCTCATTGAAAAGGCAGAGCAGAGCTTTGATGAAAAGAAGGCGCTGGAAGCTGCCGAAAAGCTCCGGCAGAACCGTTTTACCCTCAATGATTACCTCGACCAGATGGAACAGCTCAAAAATATGGGCGATCTCGGTGATCTGATGGCGATGGTCCCGGGGGTGGATG
>JAGCAN010000020.1 GCA_017652685.1 Oscillospiraceae bacterium | reverse complement strand
TGTTTATCGAGCAGGTGTTCGGTAAACTCGGCGGCGGGCTGAAACCAGATGTACCGGAAGAGAATTCTTCAGGGGACGAGCACACAGAAAGCTGAATAATACAGACAGCGATTTAATTTCCTTAGTGTATCTAAATGACAAATGCGGAGGCGGTTCAACAAAACCGCCTCCGTTGATTTTATCTTTATAAAACAAAGAAGAGCAGGACAACATCCCGCTCTTCCTGAAAAGGCATTATTCTTACTTTTTATCGAGGCCAAGGGCTTTCAGCGCTTCCTTGCGGCTGACATTCCAGCGGCCTTTTTCATCGATGCCAAGGAACTTAACCGGTGTGACATCACCGAGTTTGAGGACATCTTCCACCTTTTCGGTGCGCTTGAACTCGAGATCCTTGATATGGCACATGGCATCCTTGCCCGGCTTGATTTCAATGAAAGCGCCGAGGTTGGAAATGATACGTACAACCTTGCCTTCGTAGATAGCTCCGGCTTCCGGCTCGAAGACAATATCTTCTATCGTTGTGCGAGCAGCACGGCAGGCATCAATATCCTTGGATGCAATGTAGATGGTTCCGTCATCATCAATATCAATTTTGCAGCCGGTGTCAGCTGTGATCTTCTGGATGACCTTACCGCCGGAGCCGATCACTTCGCGGATCTTATCCGGGTTGATCTGCATCTGGATCATCTTCGGGGCCGTCTTTGCCAGCTCATGGCGCGGCTCAGGAATAGCCTTCAGGAGGACCTCATCAAGAATCTGGAGACGGGCTTCCTGCGTGATGGCAAAGGCTTCCTTGACGATTTCATGTTTCAGACCATCATTCTTGAGGTCCATCTGGATAGCGGTGATACCCTTTGTGGTGCCTGCCACCTTGAAGTCCATCTCGCCATGGAAATCTTCAATACCCTGAATATCAATAAAGGTAGTAAAGTCGTCCCCATCCTGAATCAGACCGCAGGAAATGCCGGCGACAGGAGCCTTGATGGGCACGCCAGCATCCATCAGCGCAAGTGTTGTGCCGCAGATGGAACCCTGAGACGTGGAACCATTGGAGGAGAGGACTTCAGAAACTACACGGATGGTATACGGGAAATCCTCAACACTGGGGATTACACTCTCGAGTGCTTTTTCCACGAGAGCACCATGACCATATTCACGACGACCGGTGCTGCGGCTGGCACGTGCCTCACCTGTTGAATAGGAAGGCATATTATAATGATGCAGGAAGCGCTTCTCTTCTTCTTCCCAAATCGTATCAAGCTTCTGCGCTTCGGAGAGCGTTGCGAGAGTTGCAATGGAAAGAACCTGCGTCTGACCGCGGGTGAACAGGCCGGAGCCGTGAACCTGAGGCAGCACGCCGACTTCCGCCGCCAGCGGACGGATCTCATTCATGGCACGCCCGTCAACACGCTTGCCCTTCAGAAGCCATTTCTTAACAACCTTCTTCTGGAACTTGTAGATGATCTCATCCATGTACTGCATCATGTCGGGATGATCCGCTTCATACTTTTCCTGCATGGCGGTAATCCATTCGTTGACGCGGGCTTCACGGATGTTCTTATCATCGGTATCCAGGCAGTATTCCATGCCCTCAAACTCGTTCTCAACAAGCTTTTCAAACAGCTCATCATCAAATGCTGCATGGTCATATTCGAACTTCGGCTTGCCGATCTCTTCGACCATCTTATCAATAAGATTCAGAACAGGCTGAAGATGCTCGTGCGCCTGTACGATGCCTTCATACATCACATCATCCGGAACCTGATCCGCTTCGGATTCGATCATGACGATCTTTTTATGGGTTGCAGCAACCGTGGTCGTCATGCGATTGGTTTTTCTCTGTTCTGCTGTCGGGTTAAAGAGATATTTCTCTCCGTCCCAGCCGAGAACGATACCGGCAATCGGTCCGTTGAACGGCACGTCAGAAATCGAAACAGCTGCAGATGCGCCAATCATAGCGGTGATTTCAGGGGAGCAGTCACGGTCAACGGAAAGCACTTCACAGGCAATAACAACATCATTGCGCAGATCAGTGGGGAAGAGCGGACGCATCGGACGGTCAATCAGGCGGGAAGCGAGCACTGCAGGCAGGCTGGGCTTGCCTTCACGGCGCTGGAAGCTG
The DNA here is from genome assembly GCA_017652685.1 of Oscillospiraceae bacterium. Lineage (GTDB taxonomy): Bacteria > Bacillota > Clostridia > Oscillospirales > Oscillospiraceae > Limivicinus. Next base: position 7,421 of record JAGCAN010000020.1, on the reverse strand, counting down.
CCGGGTATCCGGCCGACTGCATACAGCTTTTCATTGAAGTCAACCGAAAGCGGGAAATAGTCAATCCCATCTTTCGGGCGGGCGGAAGCAGTGCACGTCACAAGAACGACAGTCTCGCCGTAGGTAACGAGAACGGCAGCATTGCACAGTTCAGCCAGCTTGCCGACCTCCATCGTGAGCTTGCGGCCTTCGTAATCCATTTCAAATTTGCGGTAATTGGGAAATTCTCTGTGTTTGATAATCATACCTTTTACTCCTTCACAATACGGGCGGTTCATCTAACCGCACCCGCTTAAATAATAGACACGCGAGAAACAAGGGGAATAAGAAAAGCCTGAGGGCAGTATTCAATTGTCCTCAGACTTTAAAAAACCTTCATACCCCTCAGATACCGGGCTGACTGCCCGGGCGCCGGACAAAGTTACTTACGGATGCCCAGCTTTGCAATGATTGTACGATAACGCTCAATATCCTTCTTGGCAACGTAGTCAAGCAGGCGGCGGCGCTTACCGACCATTTTGTACATGCCGAGACGGCTGTGGTCGTCATTCGGGTGCTGCTTCAGATGCTCGGTAAGCTCACGGATACGCTCCGTCAGAATCGCGATCTGAACTTCCGGAGAACCGGTATCACCTTCGTGAACGGCATTGGCAGTCATAACTTCGGCTTTTTTCTCTTTGGTAATCATTGTTTTCTTCCTTTCTTCATATCTTTCTCCTACGGCCGGGCAACAGGCGGAAAGGAACCCTCACACGAGGCTCTGCCCCGCAGCTCAGCACGCGGACTTGCATATATTATCATTCGCCGGGGGTAATGTCAACAAAAATTTCAACTTAATTTCATTTATTACAGTAAATAACAAATTAATTATTGACACAACAGGCTTAAATCTTTATAATTAGTTCGATTTGGCTCTTAGAATAAGGGCAAAAAATAAAAAAAGGAGAATACCCATGAAAAAGTTCGCAGCAATCCTTCTCGCACTGGTCATGGTTCTTTCTCTCTGCGCAGGCGCATTTGCAGAGGAAGAGCATACCTACAAAATTGCCATTATGACCGGCACTACTTCTCAGGGTGAAGAAGAGTACTATGCAGCACGCACCCTCATGGAGCAGCATCCTGATGTTGTCATCCATGACACCTATCCCGACAACTTCTCTTCCGAAGTTGAGACCACAATTTCCAAGCTGATCTCTTTTGCAAGTGATCCTGATGTCAAAGCGATCATCTTCGTTCAGGCTGTTCAGGGCGCAACCGCTGCCTTTACCCAGATCGTAAAAGATATGGGCCGCGATGATATCCTTCTTATCGCCGGTGTTCCTGCAGAAGATCCTGCTGACATCGCTGCAATTACCGATATCGTTCTTGCAAACGACGAAATCGGCTGCGGCTATCAGGTCGCTGACCTCTCCGACATGTGGGACTGCGATGTTCTCGTTCACTACTCTTTCGCACGTCACCTGTCCTATGAGACGATCGTTGCAAAGCGCGACGCTATGAAGGCAACTGCTGAAAGCTACGGCATTGAATTTGTCGAGCGTGACTGCCCGGATCCGACCGGTGATGCAGGTATGTCCGGTGCTCAGGCAGCTGTTCTGGAAGATATCCCCAAGGTCATGAACGAGTATGCCGGCAAGAAGGTCTGCTTCTACTGCACCAACTGCGGCCTCCAGGTCGCTCTGCAGCAGGCAATCGTCAATGAGCCCAACGCCTACTATGCACTGCCCTGCTGCCCGAGCCCGTACCACGGCTTCCAGGAAGCATTCGGCCTGACCGCAACCTATGGCGATGTCAACGGCGCTATTGTCAACCTGGCAAACTACCTCAATGAGCACGATGCAATCAACCGCTTCTCCACCTGGAGCCTGCCGGTTAACATGTCCATGATCAATGCCGGTTATTCCTATGCCTGCAAGTACATTGCTGGCGAAACCAACGGCAAGCTTGATATGGATGTTCTCAATGCATGCTTCGCTGAAGCAGCTGGTGGTGAGATTGAGCTGGGCACCTATGTTGATGCTTCCGGCAATTCTTACGACAACTACCTGCTCATCGCACTTGAGCCCATCAACTTCGCTGATTATCTGAACTAAACGGTGTATGGAAGGCTGTCCGAAATTGCCATGTTTCGGGATTTCGGGCAGCCTTTTCCCATGACGGTACAAAAGTTCATTTCGAAGAACCGCGAATGAATTTTCCGCCATATGCCCACATGAAGCGGCATATGGCGGAAAATTCACTCGATACAGACAGTATCTGTTTCGAAAGTGAATATTTTTCCCGGTTTTTCAGGTGGACGGTTTTTACTGTCTGCCTGTACTTTCAATATAATTATCGCCCGAGGAAGCTTTTCCCGTTGTCTTTCGGGCAAGAAGGAGTTGTAGCTGTTGGCTAATGAATTTGTGCTTGAAATGAACCATATCACGAAAACATATGGTTCCAACACAGTACTGAAGGATGTAACCCTCTCTATCCGTCCCGGTGAAATTCATGCGCTTTTAGGAGAAAATGGCGCGGGCAAATCTACCCTGATGAACATTCTCTTTGGAATGCCTGTTATCCATACTACAGGCGGTTTTCAGGGAGACATTCTCATTGACGGCCAGAAGATGAATATCATCTCTCCGATGGACGCAATGGAAAAAGGAATCGGTATGGTCCATCAGGAATTTATGCTGATTCCCGGCTTTAGTGTGACGGACAATATTAAACTGAACCGTGAAATAACAACCCCTTGGCCTGTCAGCCGTGTTCTTGGCAAGGATCTGGAATTTCTCGACAGAAAACTAATGGCAGCTGATGCCCGCAAAGCACTGGACGCCGTCGGCATGGGCATTGAAGAGTATACTCTCGTTAATGGCCTTCCGGTCGGACATATGCAGTTCATTGAGATTGCCCGTGAAATTGACAAACAGGGTATGAAGCTTTTGGTATTTGATGAACCAACTGCTGTTCTGACTGAGAGTGAAGCCCAACAGCTTTTAAACGTGATGAAAAGCATTGCCAGCCAGGGTATTGCAATAATCTTCATCACACACCGTCTGGATGAGGTTATGGACGCTGCGGACAGAATCACCATTCTACGTGATGGTACTCTCATCTCCACCTTCTCTAAAGCCGATGCTTCGCCGGAGAAGATTGCTGCGCTGATGATCGGCCGCGGAGAAGAGAGCGTTATCAGTGTAGACAAACGTCCTTCAGAACTTGGAACAGGAACTGCTATGACCATCCGTGATCTGTGGGTTAACATGCCCGGTGAGGTGGATCGCGGAATCGATCTGGATATCCGCGAAGGAGAAATTCTCGGCATCGGTGGCCTGGCAGGGCAGGGAAAAATCGGTATTCCGAACGGTGTTATGGGTCTCTATGAAGCGCTCGGAGAGGTAACCTTTTTCGGGCAACCTCTTGCTCTGTGCAACACTAAGGATGCTTTGAAGGCCGGTCTGGCGATGGTGAGCGAAGACCGCCGCGGTGTGGGTCTGCTTCTTGATCAGTCAATAGAAGACAATATTGCCTTTACGGCGATGCAGGTTCACGGCGATTTTACGAAGCCGTTCCTCAAGCAGAAAGATACCGCAGCCATTCGCCGTTATGCGGAAGAGATGATAAAAGAACTTGATATCCGCTGCACGTCTCCTGCGCAGCCTGTCGGAACTCTATCCGGCGGCAACCAGCAAAAGGTATGCGTTGCCCGTGCACTGGCAATGAAGCCAAAATTCCTGTTTGTCTCTGAGCCGACGCGCGGTATTGATATCGGTGCAAAACAGCTTGTGCTGGAGACCCTTGTACGTCTGAACCGTGAACAGGGGCTTACTATTGTCATGGTATCCTCTGAGCTGCAGGAACTCCGTTCCATCTGCGACAGGATCGCAATTGTTGCAGAAGGCAAGGTCGTCGACATTCTCAACACCACCGCTTCTGATATCGCATTCGGTCTGGCAATGTCCGGAAAGAAAATGGAGAAAGGAGAAACAGCATGAGCATTCGTACAGAAGGAAAACCAGCGGATCGTTCCGGCAGTAGAATACTCCCGATTATCCTGCTCTGCCTGGCTGTCATCCTGCTGATTACTTCCGTGATCGGCTATCTGCTTCGAAACACGGAATCCAGTAAAGAAAATCTGGACAAAATGCGCACCTATGCTGTTCTGCATACTTCCTCGGAAGGCCTGGTTGACAGCATTGCACAGCAGGCTCGCGCAGACAAACTAAAAGAACTCCGCGCGGATAAAAACTTCCGCAAACGCGGTCTGGATGAAGTCAACTCCATCTGCGATGCCGCCATGCAGGAAGCCCGTGAAGAGGCTGAAAAGCTGTACAGCAATCCAGTTATTACCGACGAAGCCGCTTTGGAAAACGCCATCGACAATTTCCAGAGTATTCTGGCTACTTCCGGAAATCTTCGTGAAAAAGAACAGGATATCTATGGCCGTCTGTATCTGGATCTTGTTGATAACATTTCTGACTGGACAGCTATTGCCGGAAGCGAAAAGGACGATGACGCTGTTTTCGCTGCACTTTGCAACACTGCTTCCGGACTTACGGATGCAGACAACACGCACTTAAAGGAAGGCTTCATACGCCTTGCCCGGGATATGGCTGCCAAGCAGCAGGAAAAAGCAGATGCCGAGCAGCAGGAACAGTTGATCAGCATGATGACCGGAACTATTTCAGACTGGTCAGAGTATATCGGCGCTGACAAGGACGATCTGTGGACGAAGCTGACAGAAGTTCTTCCGGAGTTATCGGAAAACGAACGCTTCAAGGAAGCTATCCTTGAAACTGCTTCTCTGCATATCTCTGCTGCTGAAACCGGAGAGGCCGTTCCTGAAGCGGCTCCGGAAGACAAAGGCGCAGATACCGTCAGTGAGACGCAGGTTGACTATTCCTATTTTATTCCATCCTCTGAATTATCCAAAGAACTGGATGAAGAAGCAGAATCTTTTGAAGCGCTGAATACACAGCTTGTTTCCATTATTCCAGACCTTGGTGAGCTTTCAGGAAAACTGCAGAATACGCTGCGGGAAAATATTGAAAAGGTTGTCTGGCCGGGAAGCCTTGAATTTTCCGCCAGATATGATGCTTATGCCGCGCAGAATGCCGTCAGTGTTCTGGACAGCGGTGCAGCAAGAACACTGAAGCTTGCTTCCGTTGCAGAGTCTTTCCTTCTTCTCAGTATTGCACTTCTGCTGCTCGGTTTGACATTATGGTTCTGGGGCCCCCTGACCAAACGCTTTGGCGTTCCGCGTACGATTATTGCTCTGTTCTTTATTTATCTGTGCCTCCTCGCAGAGCAGTTCAGCATCAGCTTACCCATGATGCTCGGAAATGTACTGGAACGCATGACCATGTATGGCATTCTGGTCCTGGCTATGATGCCCGGTATTCAGTGCGGTATCGGGTTGAATATGGGTATGACCATTGGTTGTATCTCCGGCCTTCTCGGTATCGTACTCTCTCTTCAGTATAATATGACAGGATTTCCGGCGTTGCTGTTTTCCTGCGCAAGTGGTGCTCTCATTTCTCTTCCCCTTGGCTGGGCTTACTCCAAGCTGCTGAACCGTATGAAAGGGAATGAAATGACGATTTCCACGTATGTCGGCTTCTCTTTTGTTTCATTAATGTGTATCGGCTGGATGATGCTTCCTTTCAACAATCCAAAAATCATCTGGCTTCTGAGCGGCCACGGACTTCGTGTAACGCACAGCCTTTTAGGCAGTTTTGCACATCTTCTGGACGGATTGCTGTCCTTCCGCGTTTTCGGAATTAAAGTGCCGACAGGCGGACTGCTGTTTCTCTGTCTGTGCTGCCTGCTGATGTGGCTTTTCTCCCGTTCCAAAACCGGTATTGCCATGACAGCCGCAGGTTCAAATCCGCGGTTTGCAGAGGCAAGCGGCATCGATGTCAATCATATGCGTACGGTTGGAACCGTTCTGTCTACAATGATTGCTGCCGTTGGTATTGTTATTTACTCTCAGGCGTTCGGCTATGCACAACTATATACCGCCCCCCGTCAGCTCGGCTTTATTGCTTCAAGCGCTATCCTGATCGGTGGCGCATCGGTAAGTAAAGCGAAAGTCAGCCATGTGCTGATCGGTGTCTTCCTGTTTGAGGGTGTTCTGGTATTCGGCCAGCAGATAGCCAACTCGGTACTTGCCGGCGGCGGATTGAGTGAAGTAATGCGTATTATGATTTCGAACGGTATCATTCTATATGCTTTAACGCAGAGTGGAGGTGGCAGCCGTGACTAATAAAAACAAAGTTCTTGCCCATATTGAAAAGTATGCGGTAACGTATCTGTTTATTGCATTAAGTATTCTCTTTGTTATTGCATCCGGGCTGGACATTAATTACGTAGCCAGTCAGCTGCTGCTTCGTCTGAATCGAAATGCATTTATTGTTCTGGCGCTGATTATTCCGATCATCGCCGGCATGGGGATTAACTTCGCCATTACCATCGGAGCAATGGCAGCACAGATCGGTCTGCTGTTGACAATCAACTGGGGAGTAACCGGAATTCGCGGTATTCTGTTGGCAGCTGCCATCACACTGCCTTTAGGTGCCTTTTTCGGATTCCTGATCGGTAAACTGTTGAACAAAATGAAAGGTCAGGAAACGATCGGTTCCCTGATTCTCGGATACTTCGCCAACGGTGCTTACCAGCTCCTGTTCCTGTTTATTTTTGGTACCATTATCCCGCTGAACAGCAATGTCACAATTGTTGGTGCAAGCGGCGTACAAAATACTCTGAATCTGACCGGATCCGTCGGTCTGTATACTGCTATCGACAGCATAGCTTATATCCCCTTTATGACTGCAATATATATCATTGCAGCTGCCCTTGCCCTTTACGCCATTGTTCAGTTTGCTCGCCAGCAGATCTCAAGAAACCGCTTTTTGCTGATGCTCGGTCTGGCCATCCTGATTGCAGTTTTGTTCAGAATTCCTGCTATCTCGTCTGTATTTGACGGAACTCATGGCCGGAAGCTGAAATTGCCGCTGGTAACCTGGTTACTGATTCTTTCCCTGTGCCTGTTCAATTCCACTATTATGCGCACTCGTCTCGGCCAGAAATTCCGTGCTGTCGGTCAAAGCCAGACGGTTGCAAATGCTTCCGGTATTGATGTCGACCGAACACGCGTTATTGCTATCATGATTTCTACCGTATTGGCCGGCTGGGGACAGATTGTATTTATGCAGTCGGACGGTATCGGTACTTTCCAGACTTATGCTGCCCATGAACAGGTAGGGTTGTATGCAGGTGCAGCCATTCTGGTTGGCGGTGCATCTATCGACCGCGCTACAAATCTCCAGGCACTCATTGGTACATTCCTCTTCCATTCCCTGTTTATTACAGCACAGAGCGCAGCATCTACGCTGTTTGGTGATTCTGCAGTAGGTGAGTATTTCCGCGCATTCCTC
>JAGCAN010000171.1 GCA_017652685.1 Oscillospiraceae bacterium | reverse complement strand
CCCGCGTTCCCTGTACATTAAGATTGCCAACACGAACTGGAACCGGACAGCAAAGAGAAACGGCATCAGACCCGATGATTTGTATCGCAGATTATAAGGAGCCATATATCCCGGTACAGGTGTCATCTGGCAAAACAGAAAGGACTATACGATGCATAAGAAAGCTTTTCCAATGCTGCTTGCCTGTCTGTGTGTATTTTTCACAGCATGCAACAGCAGTTCTCAGACCCTGACAGAAACCAAAGCTCCGCAGGTGACGGACACTGCCGTGTCTCTCTCCCCTGCTGACCCGGTTGGCACGGTTGTGCCTGTCATATCGCCTGAATCCGAAACCGGAAGACAGAATGGTGAGCGTTTTGAAGAGGTTATCATGCTCGAGGGCATGGAGGAGACAGTCAGATACGAGCATGTCAGAAATGACACGATTGGATTCGAAATAGACTACGACTATGAACAGTTCGAGCGCCGCATCGAGTCGGATTGCGAACGTTTTGTCTCGATCTGGGACGTTCCTGAAAATCCGGAAAACTATCTTGATGTGACCTGCAGTGCCGAAGACGCCGAGACTGTCGCCGCATCTGTCAGTGAGCTGCTTTCACAGGAATATGATCTTCTCAAGGGATCGCGCGAGCTTGATCGCGCGGGCAGCTGCATATGGATTGAAGCATCCGAGCTCAAAGGTACCGGACAAATGGCGGATTTGCTGCAGGTGGTATATATCATCCCGGCATCCGAAGGCTGCCGCGTCGCCACTGCACACTTCTCTGTTGAGAGCGCCGAAGGGTTTGGGGCAAGGTTCCGCAATATGATGAATACCTTTGTGGTCATTACCAGCGAGGCGGTGCATCACTAAGGAGGAATAGCTGATGTCACTTGATCCAAAATCCGGTTTGGTGATACTCCGGTTTAGCTGATTGAATACCGGCAGACAGATTCGAGAGTGAATCAGGTCTGTTCTCTGCATATGAGCGCAGCCCCTTCGGAATGATGGTCCGGAGGGGCTGTGTTTTATAATAGATGCATCCAGAATTCTTGATCTTCAGACTGATATGCTGATGATCAAACCTGATGTTTCCTTTCGGGTGGGTCCTTTCTTCGCACGATCTCACCGAGCATGGCTCCGCCGAGGATCAGCACAGCACCGATCAGCTGCACCGCACCGAGGTGCTCACCCAGCAGCACTCCGGACACGAAAAGTGCGGTCAGCGGGTCGATATAACACAGCAGGGCAACTGTTTGCCCCGGCAGCTGCTGCAGCGAGGAACAGTAAAGATGATAGCACAATCCTGTATTGACAAAACCGATGACTGCAAGATACCATAATTCAGAACCTCCATGGAGATGTGGCAGACCAGTCGTGCACAGCAGATCCACTGTAACAACCAGAAAAGCGATAAGCAGCTCACACATGGCAGCCTCCATACCACCGGTGTGGGTAATTCGTTTATTAAAAATGATCAGCCCCGCGTAACTCAGTGCCGCTGCCGCTCCGAAAATCATTCCCTTCCCTACATCACCGCTGCGGTCGATGCTGCCGGAAATACAGACCATTCCGATCGCTACCAGGAGAACAGCTGCAATTCGGTTCAATGACAGCTTTTCCCGGAACAATACCGGCGAGAGCGCTATCACGAGAATCGGCCCGCAATAGTTCGTCAGTGTCGCAAGACTTACGCCGGCATACTGATAAGCGCTGAACAGGGAGATCCAGTTCAATCCCAGAAACAGCCCGCTGCCGACAATCCCGGTAAGATCCGCCTTGAACGCTGAAACGTCAAAACTGCGGCGAAGCAGTACAATCACCAGTAGCATCAGCCCGCCGATCAGCGTACGTACGAAAACAATCTCCGCGCTGGAAAGCGAAATGTGCGCCGCAAGCCATCCGTTGAACCCCCATAACACCATCGCAGTGATAAATTTCAGGTATTGTATGCTCTTTCCATTCATAAAATAACCTCCTGAAATGGCTTTTCCTGAAAGCAAGAGTCTGGAAGAATGCTTCTGTCTGTCGTTTTGACACATGAAATATGCTCTGATAAATGTTTTAAGCAACCTCTTTTTTCATGAGGTGAAAAATGTTGATTCTGTTGAAAATGGACGTAAATCATGGTTTTCAGCATTCATAAAAGCAGGATGCACCCCAATACAAGAATCGGCGGCATTGTGAGAAGCGAAAGCATAGTGCTCAGCGCTACGCTTCTTGATGCCAGTTCTGCATCCTGCCGATAAGTCACCGCCAGCATTACGATAGAGGCCCCGGAAGGTGCTGCCATAGCAATCAGAGCACTCACTGCTGCGACTCCGCGAATGTGGAATATCCACATAAAGAACAGCATCAGCAGCGGAAAGAAAATCAGCTTCTCTGCAGAAGCAAGCAGGCTTCCCCGATCTGTAAAGAGCTGCTGCAAAGGCTTCCTTGTCAGTTTTTGCCCCAGTACAATCATACACAGCGGCAGATTCATCCCTGCGAGATCAGCCAATGCTTCCTTCGGAACTTCCGGAATAGCAATTCTGCCGAAAAAGAGGATCAGTGCAGTCACATTGGCAATGACACACGGATTCAGAAGGATTCTCCGCATCACATTCTCTTTCTCTCCCGATGCGAAGGTCAGTGCGCCAAGAGGCCAGAACACCAGATCGAACATTGCCACAGCCACAGCCCCGCAAAACACACCGTCCGCCCCGAACATGGCTGACTGCAGCGGAAGAGCAACCATTGCACAGTTCGCAAAAACTGCAGTAAACCGCAGGGTGTTCTGTCGTCTGGAGTCTTCAACCCGAATTGTCAGCCACGCAATGGTGATAAAGAGCACATACCCGGCTGCAGCAAGCACAACGGAAAGCAGAAAGTCTCGTAGAAGCCTTGTTTCAAATTCCCGTTGGAAGGCCAGAAGGATTGAGGCCGGGATGGAAATATTCAGTGCTATTCCCGCCAATCCGTCCGCCAGTGCATCCGAGATCAGTTTTTTCTTCCCGCCTGCAAAGCCGACAGCCATCAGGAGGAATACAACCACAACCTGTCTTACGATGGTAAGAAAACTTTCCACCATTTCTATCTTTACTCTCTTTTTCAGTTTTATTTTCGCAAATCATACACGATTTTCTCTTTTCTTGCAACCAGTATTATTCTCTGTTCCTCTGCTTCTTTCTCTTTTCGCACTTTCTTCTTTATCACATTAGCACAAAAAAGTGTGTTTGTTCTCTGTCAATTTTTGTCAGTCAGAGAGAAAGTGTTTTTCCTGCTTGACAAATCATAGAGAAACGGTTATATTGGCGCACAAGATAGAGGCGCGAGGTTCATCAGTAAGCTCCAGATAAGGAAGCAGTATTTCCGGAGCCGAAAGGGGACATCGCCGAAGTGGAGGATAAGCAGCTGCGCTTTTCTTCGCTGGGTCGCCGGACAATATCCGGCGGACTGTCACGCAAGTGGAGCGCTATCGAGTACAAAGGCCCGGATACGGTTTTCCCGATCTGGTGACTGTTTAAAAGTTTTGCTTTTTGTGCCGTAAATGCTCTGTGAGCGTTTACGGCTTTTTGTTTGCGCTTCTGTCAAATATATTTTTGAAGGAGAACCCGAAATGAATACCACAAGAAGATTTTTTGCACTGTTCCTTGCTTTGATTTTTGTTCTGTCCTTTGCCGCCGTAGCATCAGCGGAACCGGCAGAAGAGCTTGCCTATCTCAACGGCCAGCTCCGCGTTGGCATGGAATGTGCCTATGCTCCAAGCAACTGGCAGGAATCCGCAGCATCCGGAACAAACGTCCCGATTGAAAATGTTCCCGGTGCCTATGCGGAAGGCTATGATGTGCAGATTGCCCGCATTATTGCGGACTATCTCGGCCTTGAGCTTGTCATCGTAAAAATGGATTGGGACGGCCTCATCCCTGCTCTGAATGAAGGGCAGATTGATGCCATTATCGCCGGCATGGCTGATACTGCTGCTCGTCGTGAAGCCATCAATTTCTCCGATCCGTATCATTCCACGATTTATGGTATGATGGTTAACGCCGGTTCTCCCTATGAAAATGCCACCAGCATTCAGGACTTCAGCGGGGCAAGTGTCCTCGGTCAGAGAGATACGATGCTTGATGTCGTGATCGATCAGATTGAAGGGGTCAACCACCTGACAGCTGTTTCAAGCGTTCCTGATATGATTGCCCGTCTGAACCAGGGTGCCTGTGATGCCATTACCGTCAATATGGAGAGTGTGCCGGTGTATCTGGCGGCCAATCCTGACTTCGTTGCCATCAGTTTTGCAGAGGGTGACGGTTTTGATCTCGGCTTTACCGGTTCCTGTGTCGGTCTTCGCCAGAGTGATGAAGCACTGCTTGCACTTGCAAATGAAGCGCTTGCCACTGTCGACCAGGAGACCCGCGATGCAATGTGGGACACCGCTGTAAACAATCAGCCCACCTGACCATCTTAACATAGCTTTTTGCCCCGGGGTTTTCAATCCCGGGGCAAAGAAAGGAATCACCAGTTATGAAACATCAATCCGGGGGCAGTTTTCTCACCCGTGATTATCGTTATGTCTATCTCGGCGGTAGTCTGGTTGCTCTGCTTGGTCTCAGTCTCCTGCATAGTGATGCGCATTCATACAGCTTTCTGACCCTTTCAAATGGTCCCGGTATTTTATGCAGTGTAATCTTCTGGGCTTTTCTCGCTCTCAGCGCAGCTGCTCTGGCTGTCAAGCTTACCCACTGGAAGAATTACGCTGAAACGCTGATGAAGCGCCCTTCCGTTGTACGTGCAAGCCGCTGGGCATCCTATCCGGTTGCCGTTGCCTTTATCCTTGTTTTGATCGACCGTGGTCTGCTGCGGTTAGTCTATACAATACAGCTTTGTACCGGTCTGGAGAAAAATCCGCAGAGCTTCGGCTCTTCCATGATTTATATGAGCCTGAAAGGGAAAGACATGCTTCTCACTGGCATCTGGACAACTGTCCGGATCGCTCTTCTGGGTACCGGGATTGCGTTTATCCTTGCAATCTTCATGGTCTTCCTTCGGATTCAGGAGCCTGACAAACGGGATAATGACGCCGTGAAAGCCCTCAAATGGATTGCCAGCCACTTTGCCCGGTTTTATGTTTTTGTTATCCGCGGTACACCGATGATGGTACAGGCTCTGATCTTCTACTATTTCGGATTCAATCTTTTCAAACGTACCAGCATGACAGTCACCGAAATCAACCACGTCTGGAGTTTCTTTATATCCGGTCTTTGCACGGTTTCTCTTAACTCAACTGCTTATCTCACTGAGGTCCTGCGGGGAGGAATTCTGGCCGTCGACAGGGGGCAGACTGAGGCAGCCCGTTCTCTGGGTATGACCAACTGGCAGACGATGCTTCGGGTGGTGTTTCCGCAGGCTGTAAAAAATTCCATTCCCGCCATTGGGAATGAGTTCATCATCAACATCAAGGACTCCTCTGTTCTTTCCGTGATCGGTGTCATGGATCTGATGTATGCTACCAAATCTGTCAGCGGTATTTACTTCCGTTCTCTGGAAATCTACTGCGTTGCAGCAATCCTTTACCTGATTCTGACCTGGCTGTCGTCTCTCCTGCTCCGTTATCTGGGCAAAAAACTCGATACACCGGTCAAAGGCATCCCCAGTTCAAATTAGTGGAGAAGACACATGAACGATTGCGTACTGAAAATTGAAAAGCTGGAAAAATCCTTTGGGGATCTGCATGTTCTGAAGGGGATCGATCTTGAAATCAGAAAGGGCGAGGTTGTCTGTATCATCGGAGCCTCAGGATCGGGAAAATCTACACTCCTGCGCTGCATTAATCTCCTGGAGGAGGCTGATTCCGGCAGCATCTGGTTCGATGGCCAGGATCTGATGGATCTGCAGGTCAATCTCAATGCGCTGCGTCAGAAAATCGGGATGGTCTTCCAGAGCTTCAATCTGTTTAACAACAAAAATGTCCTTGATAACTGCACTCTCGCCCCTATGACTGTGCGTAAAATTTCACGCGCTCAGGCGGAAGAAACGGCAATTCGCAACCTGAAAACCGTCGGCCTCGGGGATTTTATCTATGCGGATTCCACACGCCTCTCCGGCGGCAAGAAGCAGCGTGTGGCGATTGCCCGTGCACTCTTT
>JAGCAN010000170.1 GCA_017652685.1 Oscillospiraceae bacterium | reverse complement strand
TTCAACTTCGTTGCGACGAGCAACAGGAGGCAGAGCACCGTAAATTACGCTTGCCCGAAATCCGTACCGCTCCAGATGAGCGGCAATGGAGAGGACATTTTTGCGGGAAAAGCAGATCACGGCATCATGGGGCTGGAGGTCCTCAAACCCGGTGCACCTGCCGCTGTATTCCAGAGGGACAAGACGTTCATGCCGCTCAATGGAATACGGATCGCCGAATTGTGCAATCAAAGATTCAAGAATACCGAGGGCTTCTGGAGCAAGGCAGATATGGACCTCTTCGGCATCAACACAACAGATAGCTTTGAGCCAGGATGAGCCGCGTTCATCATCCGTGATTAACTGCGCCTCATCAATTACGGCAACCCGAAAGTGTTTTTTGAAGTTGCATAACTCTACGGTAGAGGCAACAATCTGAGCATGATCTGTTGTGATCGATTCTTCCCCGGTCAGCAGGCTGCAGGGGATACCGTCTGCATTGATCCGGTCGAACATTTCAAGGGCAAGAAGCCGAAGAGGACCGAGATAAGTCCCGTTCCCGGCAGTTTTCAGAGCCTCCAGTGCATCATGGGTTTTTCCACTGTTTGTCGGGCCGACATGAAGCACGAAAACCCGTTTAAGCTGTTTCGCTTTTTCAATCAGGGAGTCCGGTGTGTAAGAGAGAAGTAAGCTGCGGGCCTCGGTCAGATCACGTTCTCTGCGTCTGGATGAGGCAATTTCTGAAAGAAGCTGCTGAACCTCGGGCTGGCTGATTGCTGCCGCCACATCCTGTTCCCGCCACAGGCGGGTGTAACGGTAGCGGCCATAGTATTTTACCAGAGGCTTAGGAAAATACTGATCGATGATTTTTTTGGTAACACCGTATTTTTCAATAGCTGTTTTCTGGTTGATATATTGTTCATTTGTTTTTCTTTTTTTGTTCATAGATATGGACCTGCTGATCAGAATTCCAGGATACTATATCATAAATTCCCAAAATGTCTATCCCTGTTCCTGTTTTCCTTTGGACATAAGGTGCATGCCGATGTATAATACCTGCAGGACAGCGAGGAGGAAAACCAATGAATAACTACAGGCTGACACTCTCCTATGACGGAACGAAATACAACGGCTGGCAGCGGCTCGGCAGCACAGAGAATACCATACAGTGCAAGGTTGAAACAACATTGTCCCGACTGCTGGGGCAAACAATAGAAGTCTCTGCTTCAGGAAGAACGGATGCGGGTGTCCATGCCAGAAGGCAGGTTTGTTCTTTTCGTGCGGAGACAATAGTGAGCTGTGAAGAGCTGCTGAAAGAACTCCGCCGTTATCTGCCGCAGGATGTCGGGGCATTGGATCTCTCACCTGCTCCGCCCCGGTTTCATGCACGGTTGAATTGCACAGAAAAAACCTATCTGTACCGGATCTGGAATTCAGAAACACCGAATGTTTTTGAGAGGAATTATCTGTACATTTATTCAGTGCCTCTTGATATGGAGGCGATGAAGGCTGCTGCGACGCTGCTCTGCGGAGAGCACGACTTCTCGGCATTTACGAGTGCAAAGCAGATGAAAAAATCACCAGTCAGAAGAATTGATTCCATAGAAATAAAACGGAAAGGGGAAGAAATACAACTGTTTTTCACCGGGAACGGATTTTTGTATCATATGGTACGGATCCTTACGGGGACGTTGCTTGAAGTAGGAGCAGGGAAGCGGAAACCTGCAGAGCTGCCGGACATTCTTGCTTCCCACGAAAGGGAACAGGCGGGATTTCTTGCTCCGGCCAAAGGGCTGATTCTTTGGGATGTGCAGTACTGAAAATGGAGACAGGATCTTTTCGGAAGGAAAAGATCCTGTTTTTTCGTGAGGTTATTTTGATCAGGTATACAGCGCCATAATCTGTCGTATATGTTCTGCCATACCTTCCCGAACACTTTTGGGGGCGAGAATCTCCGCACTTTTTCCAAACCCGGCAAGCCATCCGTAAAACTGAGGACTGACAGCGACTTCCGTGCTGATGGTAAAAGCATCCTCCCCGTCGGGGAACAGCATAACATCTTCCCCGAACCGGTCGATGACTGCATCGACCAGAAACTTTTGAAACCGCATTTGAACGAGTTTAATTTCACCCGTGTACATATGGAAAACCTTTGTGGTAAAGGTTGCAATATCGATTTTCTCAAAGTCATTTTTCCCCTGGCGAGGTCCGACAATCGTAGTAACAGCTGTCATTCTGTCAACGCGGAACGGCCGCATTTCCCGGAATTCGTGGTTGTAACCAAGAAGGTAATAATTCTGGTCTACCCAGATCAGAGCAAACGGGCTGACAATATGTTTCTTTCCGTGGTGACGAAGTTCTTTTTTCTTCTGAAGGTTGTAGGTGAAATACTGAAAGCGGATTGCTTCATCGTTGTTGATTGCCTCTGAGATTTTATCAACATTTCGATAGACACTCTCATTCATCACCTTGACCCTGTTTCGGACATAAACCGTACGGTTCAGGGTCTTCGCTTCATAAACGCTGACGAGAGCGGAGATTTTTTCGATCAGTTCAGCGGTTTTTCTCTTCGTGATTGAATTGGAACTTTGCACCATGTCAATCAGAATTTTAATTTCCTGAAGCGTAAAGTCACGGGTACCGACATAATAGCGATCCTTTTTTTTGACAATATCCATTCCATACCCGCCGCAGCTGCCCTCTTCAGAAGCGTCGGAAGAACCCCCTTTTCCGAGCGTTTTAAGATCTCTGTAAATACTTTTCCGTTCCGCGGCAATTTCTAAACCGGCCAGGTAGGAAAGAATGTCCTGCAGGGTAACAGGATGATTTTCGTCAGAATACTTCAGTAAGTAATCTCTCAGGTACAGGATCTTCAGCTTTTCACCAAACATCTTGGCCATCAGTAGGTTCCTCCAGTCTGAAAAAGGGCAGGATTCAGCCGGTGTTAACTGCCGAAACGGGATATAAATTCATCTTCTGTAAGAATAGGAATATTCAACTCCTGAGCCTTTCTGTTTTTGGAAGATGCAGAAGAGGCATCATTGTTAACCAGGAAGGAGGTCTTTCCGGATACACTTCCGGCGACTTTTCCACCCTGCTGTTCCACATAGGCTTTAAAAGCATCCCGGTTTCGGAAAGTATGTACATCACCGGTGATGACAAAGGTCAAGCCCTGGCAGGTACCGCCTGACGGCGCTTCCGGGGGCGTATTTTCAATTTGAAGTTCCTCAAGCACACGCAGAAACATTTCTCTGTTTTTTTCGTCTGCATACCACGAAAGAATAGATCCGGATCGCTCCGCGCCGATCCCGGGGATGTCATCAAATCCCTGAGAGTTTTCCAGACGCTGCAGGAATCCTTCCCAACCCAGGAAACGGATGATTCTCTGCGCGGCATCCATCCCGATCAAAGGGATGCTCATTGCCATAATAACTCTGGCGGGAACGGCTTGCCGGCTTTTTTCGACAGCAGCAAGAAGATTCTCACAGGATTTTTCGCCATAGCCCTCCATCGCTTTGATTCTGTCTGCATGTTCAGAGAGGTGAAAAATGTCTGCAAACTCAGTAATAAAGTGCTCGTTGATAAAGTCCTTCAGCGTTTCGGAAGAAATCCCGTCAATATCCAAGGCACTTCTGCTGACAAAACGCTCGAATTTTTTAAGGTTTTTTGCCGGACAGATCGGATTTGTACAGCGCAGTGTTTTTGTTCCGCTCATGCTGACAGTGACGGAAGTCGGTGCATCGCAGACGGGACAGACTGTCGGAATGGAGTACGTGCCTTCACGGCTCTTTACAGCAATAACCTTCGGAATGATCTTGTTGGCTTTAATGACTTCCAGGACCGTCTTCCGATTTTCTCCCAATCCGAGTCGTTCCAGTTCACTGAGGTTGCAGAGGGAGGCACGGGAAACGGTCGTCCCTTCCAGTTGAACCGGGTCAAAGACAGCAACAGGAGTAATGACAGATGCTGCACATGACCATTCGATATGGTCGAGCAGAGAGATGGCAGAAGTATCCTGCCATTTAAAGGCAAGGCCGCCTCTTGTGGCATGATGTCCGGTTACACTCCCGGAGGAAGCATACTGTGTATCGTCATAGGTAATCACGAGGCCATCAACGGGAATATCCATCTCTCCGTGCTCCACTTTTTGGGTCCATCGGTCGATTACTTCCGGCAAAGCTTCCGCGTCAGTCAGTTCATGCTCTACGGTAGTAAATCCTTCACGTTGCAGGAAATCCATACGCTCTCCCCAGGAGGAAAGCTGCTTTTCCAGATAAACAAGTGTAAAAGCATTAAAAGTGAGCGACCGGCTGCGCACTTTATCGAGATGCTTTGCATCCAGAGCGAGCGTTCCGGAAGCAAGATTCCGTGGGTTGGCATATTTTTCTTCATCGTCGTCGAGGGAATCGTTGATACGCTCAAAATCTGTGTAAGAGATGGTGGCTTCACCGCGGACTACCAGATGACCTTTATAGGAAAGATGAAGAGGAAAGCCAGCAAGAGCATCTTTCATGTATGTGATATTGGTTCCAATTGTTCCGTTTCCGCGAGTAAGGATTTTAGTTAAAGAACCGTTGTCATAGGTGAGAACAAGGGTCAGACCGTCAAGCTTCCAGCTGATCCAGATGGGCCGGTTGTCAGCCCATTTCTGGAGGTCTTCCACACTCTTTGTTTTGGCAAGAGAGAGCGCAGGGAATTCGTGAGCTTCCTTCTGCCCGTCTACAGAAGATTCCTCTTCCGAAAAACTGACGTTCTGTGTCGGGCTTTCGGGAAGAATATAACCGGTTTTTGCCTCCAGGGCGGAAAGCTCATCGTATTTAGTGTCCCATTCATAGTTGGACATAATCTCATCCCTGCCGCCGTAATACGCTTCTGATGCGGCGTTAAGTTGAGAAACAAGTTCTACAATGCGCGATTTGTCTCTATCCTGTCCGGCCAGCAAAGTATCATCCATAACCAGCAACCTCCGAATATAATAAAACTATTATATCACGAAAAACACTGTTTGTCCGCATGAAAAACAGGCAGCCTTATGATAGACTGCCTGAAAGGGCTAACCATGGGGGATTAATATGCTACACCCCAGTAAATCATCGTCTTGGCAGGTTTTCCGCAGCATGCACAGACATCTCCAAGATGTTCCTGAGCAAACGGGATGCAGCGGGAAGACATACCGGCCTTTTCTTTCATAGCAAGTTCACACTGCTCATCACCACACCACATTGTTTTGATAAATCCGCCATGCTCTTCCTGAAGCTGTTTTGCCTCTTCAATGGTTTGAGCAGGGAAGATGTGCTGCTCAAGATTCATACGTGCCGAATCATACAGGCCCTGCTGCACCTTATCCAGAAGGGCAGGGATGCAGGTATCCAGTTCATCGAGAGGAACAACAGTTTTTTCTCCGTTATCACGGCGAACAGCAACACAGGAATTGTTTTCAATGTCACGTGGCCCGAGCTCGAGACGAAGAGGAACACCTTTCATCTCATACTGGGCGCATTTCCATCCGAGGCTGTTGTCGGAAAAGTCTGCCTTCGCCCGGATTCCCAGGGAAGAAACCTTTTTAAGCAATTCTTCTGCCTTCTCGGTAACACCGGGCTTGTGAGCAGCAACCGGAACAATGATTACCTGAATCGGAGCGATTTTCGGGGGAAGAACGAGGCCGTTGTTATCGCCATGCGCCATAATGACAGCGCCAATCATACGGGTAGTGGAACCCCAGGAGGTCTGGAACGGATACTGAAGTTTGTTGTCACGACCCGTGAACGTTACATCATAAGCACGGGAGAATTTATCGCCGAAATAATGTGAAGTAGCACCCTGAAGGGCTTTATGATCTTTCATCAGGCATTCCACAGTATAGGTCGCCTCTGCTCCGGCAAATTTTTCCTTGTCCGTCTTTCTTCCGCGTACAACCGGAATGGCAAGAACATTCTCAAAAAAGTCTGCATAGCAGTTGAGCTGCTGCTCGGTTTCTGCTTCTGCCTCTTCTGCGGTTTCGTGGATGGTGTGTCCTTCCTGCCACCAGAATTCACGGGAACGAAGGAACGGCCTTGTGGTCTTCTCCCAGCGGATGACAGAACACCACTGGTTATACAACATCGGAAGTTCACGGTAGGAATGCAGAACCTGAGACCAGTGATCACAGAACATGGTTTCAGAAGTCGGCCGGAAAGCAAGTCTCTCTTCAAGCTCTTCACTACCGCCCATGGTAACCCATGCGACCTCCGGTGCAAATCCGTTGACGAGTTCCCCTTCTTTTTTGAGAAGGCTCTCCGGAATCAGAACAGGCATTGCTACATTGACGTGTCCGGTCTTCTTGAACTCTGCATCCATGATCTGCTGCATATTCTCCCAGATGGCATAACCATAGGGGCGAAGGATGGTAAAGCCTTTAACCGATGCATACTCGACAAGTTCTGCTTTTCGGCAGATATCGGTATACCACTGAGCAAAGTCTTCCTCCATGTCGGTAATTTGCTCAACTTTTTTTTCTTTCGCCATACTGTACTTCCTTTCATCGGGAATAGCCCGTGTTGTTTCATCTTATTCACGCACAATGCGCCCCGCTATTATATTATCCGAATCGATGTTTGTCAATCATGCTTGACCTTTGCGTTAAAAATCTATATAATGCGTATAACTAATGTAGAGTGCTTCTGTGAGGTGATAACGATTAATAAACGGAAATTTCTGACAGAACTGGGCAAGCTGCTGACATTTATGTTTGAAGAAGACAGGCAGAGAGCACTTTCCGTCTATGAGAGCATGTTTGAGGAAGCAGAGGATGACACAGCGTTGATGCAGTTCCTCGGTTCTCCGACAAAGCAGGCCGTTACTGTCGCCAGAGCCTATAATGCCAAGGAACGCCGTCTTGCAGTGACAAGCCAGGCGGGAGAGGGCAATGAGGATGTCGTGAATGATGAGGAACCCGGCTTCGTCAGAGCTATCAACAGAATTCGGGATGCTGCTGTGGAGCAAGGAATTATTCCTGATGCTGTGACAGGACAGTATTCTGCCTTTGAAGAACAGGATACTGTGCCGGCAGAAGGAGAAGCTCCTGCAGAAAAAGGAGAACCTGAGCCGGCTGATCAACCGGAAGAGGCGGAAGAGCAGGTGGACGAACCTGTTTCAGAGGCTTTTGAGCAAGACGAAAAGGAAGAAGAGCAATCCGAAGAAGAGAATGCCTTTGAAGA
>JAGCAN010000169.1 GCA_017652685.1 Oscillospiraceae bacterium | reverse complement strand
TGCCAGATCGAGATGCTCTCTGCACTCAATTGCGGAGTAGGGAACTGCATCATATTCGCTTCCTTTGTCTCCGAGAATACCGAGGAGATACCGGGTGGTGAACAGACGGACGGCGCAGCGTGTGATGTCTTCTTCCGTGATCATCCCGAGCTCGTAGGCATGCATGATATGCTGGTAAGTGCAGCCGCAATTCAGGTCACATTCGGCCTTCAGTGCCTTGGTGACCGACTCTACAGGTGCTGATGTTACTTTGTGGTTTTCATGGAAGTCGCGGATGGCCCAGCAGTCTGACACAAAGTGCCCTTCAAATCCCCACTCTCCCCGGAGTTTGCCCATCAGATAGCTGCTGGCGCAGCACGGTTCTCCGTTGGTGCGGTTGTAAGCACCCATAACAGCTTCCACTCCCGCTTCCTGCACAAGTGCCTGAAAAGCAGGGAGATATGTTTCTTCCAGATCCTTCGGAGAAGCGATCGCGTCGAAACTGTGGCGGAGAGCCTCCGGACCGCTGTGAACGGCAAAATGCTTGGCACAGGCAGCCGTTTTCAATGTCTCTCCCTTACCCTGCAGCCCCGCTACAAAGGCTTTCCCGAGCCGGGATGTCAGATAGGGGTCTTCCCCGTAGGTCTCGTGACCGCGACCCCAGCGGGGATCGCGGAAAATATTGATGTTCGGAGACCACATGGTCAGGCCGTGATAAATATCCCTGTCGCCTTCGGCAGAAAGTGCATTGTATTTTGCCCTTGCTTCTGTGGAAATCGAGTCTGCGATCTTCTCCAGAAGTTCATCGTCAAACATTGCGGCCATGCCGATGGCCTGCGGGAAGCTTGTCGCGGTGCCGCCGCGTGCCAGGCCGTGCAGCGCTTCGTTCCACCAGTTGTATTCCGGGATTCCGAGCCGATCGATAGCAGGCGCATCAAACCGGAGCTGGCTTGCCTTCTCTTCGACGGTCATTTGCGAAACAAGCAGTTCCGCTTTTTTTCTGGCTTCTTCTCTGGTCATAATTATCCTTTTACAGCGCCGGCAATGAAGCTTTCTTGAATCCTCTTGCTGAGGAAGACGTAAACGATCAGAGTCGGGATTGTTGCAATGGAAAGCGCTGCACCGATCGGACCCCAATCCGTTGTATACTGTCCGGACAGGGACTGTATGCCGACAGGTAATGTTCTCCATTTATCGGAATTGACAAAGATATTGGCGAACATCAGTTCGTTCCAGCACTGCAGGAAAGTGTAAATACCAACTGTTGAAACTGCCGGAGTCATCAGCGGAGCAATTACCCGGAAGAACGTGCCCCAAACACCGCAGCCGTCCAGAGATGCCGCTTCATCCAGATCATAAGGGATATCTCCCATGAAACCTGTGCAGACCAGAATTCCCATGGCAAGAGAGAAAGCGGAATAGGGAATAATGAGTGCCCAAAGCGTATCCAGCAGCTTGAGTTTGGCCAGCGTGGTATACAGAGGGACAATGGAAGCATGGATCGGAATGGTAAGCCCCAGCATGAAGAAGCTGTTCATGCGCTTTTTGCCTTTCCAGCGGAGACGGGTCATGGCATAGGTAGCCATGACGGAGGCAACCAGAGTGATGATGATCGTAACCACGGCGACAATCAAGCTGTTCAAAAAATACCTGGGCATGTTTCCTGTGTGGAAAGCCTTTGTATAGTTCTCCCAGACCCATTCCCGGGGAAGCCCGGCAACATTTTCGCCGAATATTTCAGCATTGGTTTTAAGAGAAAACGTCAGCATCCAGTAGACAGGGAAAATACTGACCAATGCCCAGAAAATCAGAATAGCGTAAACAACAATCTTTCGCCAGTCGCGCTTCGGAGCAGCAATGGTTTCTTGATGATTCATCTCATTTTTCCTCCTTGAAGAGTGCATTGATCACCAGAGCAAAGAAAAAGCACAAAATGATCAGCATAACAGCGATAGTGGAACCCATGCCGTATCGGTTTCTCAAGAAAAGCAGATTAATCATCAGCGTACTGGGCACTTCGGTCGTATGGCTTGGTCCGCCGTTTGTGAGAACATAGATCAGGTCGAATGATTTCAGAGAGCCTGTTATGGCAAAAATGACGCTGACTCGAAGAATCGGGCGGATGTAGGGGATGATGATATAGCGGCTGACCTGTGCGGGAGTGCAGCCGTCAAGCATGGCGGCTTCGGACAGTTCTACAGGAACACCCCTGATGCCTGCATACATGAGAAGCATATGATAGCCGACGTACTGCCACAGAATCGGGACAAAAGCGGCTCCCAGAGCTGTCTTCTTGTTTCCCAGCCATATATTTGTCCATTTGTCCAGACCGACGGAACGGAGAAAAACATTCAGGACACCGTAATCAGGGTTGTATATTTTGAGCCACAACTGACCGATTACGACGGTGGAAATCAGAACCGGCATAAAGAAGATGGAAAGAAGGGCTGTTCTCCCTTTGATCGGACGTGCAAGCCGAAGCGCTAGCCACAAGGCAAACGGAAGCTGAATAATGCAGGAAAGAAGTGCCAGCAGAAGGGCATTTTTCAGTGCGCGCCCGATATTGATAGATCTGCTTGTAAAGAGTTCAATATAATTTTTGATGCCGATAAATTCCGGCGTGGTGAACCCGTTCCATTCCGTGAAGCTGTATGCGAGAGACATAATAATCGGAGCTATAAGCACGCAGATAAACAGAATCAGAGCGGGCAACAGGAACAGAAAAATGTTCAGCTTGTAACGTAACGGTTTGTTCATCGTCCGTTTCTCCTTACATGGTAATGAGGAGGACGGTCCTCCCGGGGATAAACCCGTAAAGAACCGTCCCCATCAATAAATTACTGATTTCTAAAAGATTTCGGGCGTTATTACTTGTTCAGCTCAGCATCCAGGCCTTCAACATATTCGGTCGGGGTGACATCACCGGCATAAGCCTGCTCAATGAAATCGAGGTAGGTGTTTGCAGCATCGGCATTCAGGAAGTTGTCGCCGAAGAGGACCATATCCTCAGCCTTTGCAGCCATACCGGCAGCAGCCTGAATCAGTTCGTTGACTTCTGCGTTCGGATCAGCAGCCCAGCAGGGCAGGTTTGCACCGCTCTTGTAGTCTGCATCGGACATGAACTTTGCCAGCTCAAATGCTGCTTCAACAGCAAGAGCCTTGTTCTGGCTGCTCTCGGTGACGGCCAGCGTGTTGTTGGGGCCGCCGATCATCATGTAGAGGGAAGCATTTTCAGGATCGAGAACAGGGAAGGTACCGGCCTTAACAGTAAACTGGGCCTGCTCGCCGATGTCCTTGTTGTTCCAGGAACCGTTCTGATAGAAAGCATACTTGCCTGCGATGAAGTTGTTCTTTACTTCGTCGTTGCCGAGAGCGGAAGCACTGGGATCAAAGTACTCGTTTTCAACCATGCCCTGGAAAGCCTCAATAGCCTTGACCATGCCGGGATCGTTCCAGGAAGCAACACCGTTATAGATGTCTCTGAGTTTGGCACCGCCGATGGACTTGATAACCAGCGGCTCAACATACTCGGAAAGGCACCAGAGTTCCTTGCCGGAGACGCCGAACGGGATAATGCCGGCAGCTTTCAGAGCTTCGCAGCATGCCATCATGTCTTCATAGGTTGCGGGGATTTCATCGTAACCAACCTGGGCAAGCAGATCCATGTTGGCATACAGGGTAATCAAGGACATGGTGTAGGGGACACCGTACATTTTGC
>JAGCAN010000168.1 GCA_017652685.1 Oscillospiraceae bacterium | reverse complement strand
GGAAAGGATCCCCTCGTCTGGAAGCGTGCGAGCGACGCCGTTGTCAACGCGATGCTTCATGCCGACGGGTTCGTGCTGCCCGAGAATGCGGTTCAGGTTCCGGATGCGCTCGAGCACAGCGCCGAAGAGATGTATACCGTGCTCGCCGCTCTTGCGCAGGAGCAGGAAAAACCGGACGATACAGCAGAGGAGGAGAAGGGCAAAGAGCCCGATCCGGACCGGAAAGGCAAACAGGCCGGCAAGGAGAGCGAGGGCCGTGCCCGTGAAATTGAAGATCCCGGCCTGGCAGCCATTGTTTCAGGGCTTGCTGAAATGCTCGAGCCCAGCATGCAGATTGACTATGACTGGTTTCCCGGCACTACGATCCGCGACGGCGTTCTCAGCCACGAGTTCCGCCCGTATCCGGTCGCCCATGCGGAGATTCTGCTGGATACCAGTGCCTCGGTCGATGCCGATCTCCTTCGCGCTTTTGTGCGCGGTGTAAAAGGGCTGCTGCAGCAGGACGCAGTGATTCGCGTCGGTTGTTTTGACACCCGGTTTTACGGATTTCAGGACGTCACCAATGAGGAGGACATCCGTAATCTGGTCTTCAGCGGATCAGGCGGTACTGATTTTCACGCAGCCGTGAATGCGTTTACCGGTGATGCGGAAAACCGCATTATTTTCACGGATGGGTTCGCAGAGATGCCCGAGCAGCGCTGCGATGCCATCTGGGTCGTCTATGGGAATACCGTGATCCACCCGAACGGCGGCCGTGTTCTTTACAGCAAACCCGGAGAGGAGAAAGAAAAACATGAAATCGATTTTCTTATCACCTGAGCAGTTGTTTGATAAGCCTCTGCCCATGTTTACTTCCGTCGGTACGGAGGCGCGTGCGTCCGATCTTGCCGTGCTCACCGCCCCGGATGACGGCTTTCTGCTTGAGGGCGATTCCATTAATTATTATATCGGGGAGGATGCCTCGGTCGACCGGTTCGGCCGTCTCACTCCCTGTAAGGTCTGTGCGGTGCGCCCCGTGCTCCTGCTGGAAGAAGGCGAAGAGAACCTGCTCCGGCGCCGGAAGGAAGAGGGCAACGTCGTCACCGTGGAATTTGGCTTCTGGCCGACGGTGATTCTCGATTCGTCCCTGCGGGAGATGGCAGAACGGGAATTTTTACGCGGTTCCCTGCGGCAGACGGGGCAGACCATCCACGTTGCCGGGAAGCCGCTGACGGTGTGGCAGTTCGGTGCCAAACGCATGGTCCGCGTGGAGGCGGAGGCGGGCGGCATCAACGGGTTCGTCCAGCTCTCGGACCAGACAGCCGTAACCGAAGGGGAGTCCGTTTTCCTGGAACTTCGTCCCGTCCGCTGGCTGTATGACGCGTCCCGCCGCCTGCTCGTCTCCGGCCTTGCGCTTTTCGCCGGGCTTGACCGCAAGGAAGCTGCTGCCTACCTCAATTCCGATTTCCTCAAAGAGCTCTCCTGGCAGGATTCCGCCGAGATTCCGGAAAACGCACCCTTCCGTCTGCAGCAGCACGATGAGCTCAGCCTGATCCGCGCCTATGTGCAGGCGGATATCCCGCTGTTCCTTCATGGCCTTGCGGGTGACGGAAAGAGCGACCGCGTCCGCCAGGTGGATCCCGATGTGCTGGATATCGAGCTCGTCAACGAAAACCCGGAGACCATCAACGGCCGTGCAGTCTACAATGAAGCGAAGGACGAGATTGTGGATATCAAGCCTGTATGGCTCGTCAAACTGGAACGCCTCTGTGAAGACGGCCAGCTCCATATCCTCTTCTTTGATGAACTCACCAACGCCACGAAACAGACGCAGTCCGTCATCTTTAAAATCGTGCTGGAGCGTTTTGTGAACAACCGCTGGCCGCTGCCGAAGAATGCGCGCATCATCGCCGCCGGCAATGACCGCAGCGAATCCACTGCCGCGCATGACCTTGCCGAACCGCTCTTTGGCCGTTTTGCCCATCTCTATATCCGCACCACAGTGGAAAACTGGATGCCCTGGGCTGTTCAGCACAACATCAACCCGTTTGTGCTGGAGTTTCTCGCCAATAACGACCTTTATCTCCGTACGCCTTATACCGGCACCGAGGGCAATGCCGATCCGCGCCGCTGGGAAATGGTGTCCAAAGTTCTTGACGCCTCGGGGAATGACTTTTCTCTCCTCGCTCCTATTGTCGGGCGCGATACGGCTGATGCCTTTATCCGTTTCTTCCGTGCCCAGCAGCAGCTTGCCGCACTCGGCACCTATACCGACGAAGAGCTGAAGCGCTTCAGCGTTGCCCGCAAATACCAGCTGGCCCAGCAGTGCCTCTATCTCGCTGCTGCAAAGGCGGACGAAGCCCGTGAACTTGTCACACGGCTTGGCCCGGAATATCTGGCCTGGTTCGAATATGTCCTGAGCAGGAAGCAACAGTAAAGCAACAGAAATAAAAACAGGGGGTGGCTTTTGCCACCCCTTTACCTTATTGATAATATTTCTCTGCGTGGTATTGGAAAAGACCTCTGATTACGGAAGTGATGTTGCTTACGGAAACGGTTGCGCCTGTTACGGCGTCGGCATCAACAGCTTCCGGCACACTGCCGTAGCCGCCCCAGCCGTCATACATTGCTTTGCTTGTTCCTACCAGCTTCTGGACGAAGTTTTCGTCCATGTATTCAGCCGTATAGTCAGGCCGCCCCATGACCGGGTTGCTGTCTCCCCACAGGCCGACGGTCGCCCCGTCCAGATCACCGAAGCTGATGGAACGGATTGAAGCTTCATCGGCTGTCTGTTTGGTATTCAGCAGTTCGATATACATGACGGAGCGGTAGTTACGCTCCGGCCCGCGGCAGGTGCAGGAGGTAAAAGCCACCTGATACCTTGTGAAAGTGGAATTCTTGTTTTCAAAAAGGATTACCGCTTCCAGCTCTGTCGGGATTCCGCCGCTTGCATATTGTGTGTAGGGGAAGGTTGTGATCGCTGCATGCGCAGAGATGGGAACTGCCGAAACAAACAGCACGAAAATGCAGAGCAGGCAGAGAAAACGTTTCGCGAATTTCATCATGCTGCCTTATGCCATGGGATGCAGCCTGGAGAAATCAATATAGGCGTAATCGGCACGCCAGGTTGCAAAGTAGTCATTTCCGTTTGCATCTTCAGAGTACTGGATAAGCTCAACCCCATGGTCGCCCTGATAGGACCAGTTTCCGCCCACGTTGTAGAGGAGAGCGGGATCCCAACCGAGGAAGCTCAGAAGGGATTTTGTCATTCCGGCATATCCGCCGCCGCCGCACATCAGGAAGATTGCCTTGTCTTTCGGGAAGAGATCTTCCAGCACCAGCATGGATTCCTCATAGTTTGCAGTGGCAGTGTCGATGCTGCCGTCTTCCTTCCAGGTCAGCGTGAAGAGCGTCTCCCCGTCATAGGCTCCGGCTACGGGCAGGGCAGACAGCGTGGCGAGATACGGATAGGGTACAATCCGGAATCCCTCTACTGTAGAGGCAAGATCCGCATTACCGCCGATAGCGGCATAGTCAGCCGGGTCAAAGAGCATGCGCACATCGCGGTAAGCAACGTCATCACGCCCGAGGTACTGATCCAGCGTTTCCATGTTGATGTTTTTGTCCACACCGAACATGTTGGTTTCATCCGGCTCGGAAGCAGGCAGGGCATCGGCAAAAGCCGTGCAGCAAAGGCTCAGCATCAGAGCAAGGATGCACACCAGGGAAAGGATTTTCTTCATTTCTGTTCCTCCTTGAAAAAGTAATTACCGTTATGGTTACGGGTTAAATCTATTATAGTAGTTTAGCCAACGCTTGTCAAAGATTTTCAGCATCTTCACAGGATCGAAAACGCATGAAAACAGGGATTAAAAAACCGCTGTTTCCATTACGGAAAACAGCGGAAAACTATTACCGGCAGAGAGCGACGGTCCGGTCATCTTCCCGACCGCCGTAATATTTCTCCAGCACGTTACGGAAGACAGCACAGGAGGGGTCGGCCAGGGAAAAGAGAGTCATGGAGCTTCTGAGTTTCAGGTCATCCGGATATCCCATCACTTCCGATGGATCAGAGCAGTCAAGTTCCAGGAGCGCATTTGAGATCTCCAGCAGCCGTTCCCGGAGTACAGGGTCGGCCAGATAGGCTTTTGCCTCCTCGAGGTTTTCTATGGCATAATACTGAGCAGTGGAAGAAAAGCCGAGCCCCTGAATCTGCGGGAAGATATACCAGATCCAGTGCGAGCGCTTCCTGCCCGAGCGTATTTCAGCCAGCGCCGTTTCGTAGGAGCCCTTCTGGGCTTTGTGAAACCGGGAAAGATCGTAAGCCATAAACAATCCCTCTTTTCGAATAAGCTTTTGCCGAAGTTAACTGACCGCTGCAAGAATTGCAAAACCTGCGATGGCAACCAGTGTGGAGACTGACAGCGCCGAAGAGACGTAGACCCGCTGGTCGGCATCGTCTGCAAATACCGGAAGCACAAACGGCGGAGGCAGAATAAACATTACATTGACAGCTCCCCGCAGGTCGGCTGACGGCAGAATCACACGAAGCACCAGAAGAAATGAAAAGCGCAGGATCATCATAATGCCGAAACGCAGCGCCACAACCTTTCCCGTGGAAACCCAGGGCACATCCGTCAGCACAAGGTCATACCCGATGGTCAGCAGGATAATGGCGCCCGTCGGTGCGGAAACGAAGTCCGTACAGGCGTCAAAAACAGAACTGATTCCGGACGGTTCAAGAGAACGATAAAGCCCCGTCGCGCCGAGCAGGACGCCTGCGACGATAGCGATGATGATGGGGGAGAAGACCATCTCGCGGATCAGTTCTTTCGGATCCGCCTTTTTGCTGCCTTCCAGCCCCAGCAGAATTTTATACAGGGTAAAAACAAACAGAACCTGCCCCAGGTCGATGCGGGCAAAGTCCGCCGTTCTGGAGCTGCCGTACAGCATGCCGAACAGTGCGTAACCGAGCATCCCGGCTTCAAATCCCGTTGTGAGAAAAGGCACGAAGCGTGACGGCATCCGGAACAATTTTGCGCCCAGCTTCCCGAGCGCCCAGCCGGCAAGACATACCAGAAACATCAGCAGGGGAATCACGAGATCCATCAGCGTATACCGCGTCGTGGCAAAGGCGCTCAGCAACACGGCCGGGAGCGTGATATTCACAACCACGTTTTTCAGTGCATTGATGCCTTCGCGGGAGATCAGCGCTCTTTTTCTGCAGAGCATCCCGATGCCGAGCATCACCAGAACCGGCAGTACCGTCTGTAAAACACCAATGAATCTGTCCATAGCTTTTTCCCTTTCCGGTTGATTGCTGTGCGGTTAATCCGCCAGCATGATGCGGAGAATCTCTTTGTCGGTGCCGCGCATGCCTTCCCGCCCGAGGCGGCCGACACCGGAGACCATTTTGTCCACGCCCTTTTTCACGATGCCGTCCCCGCCGTAGAACTGCTGTCCGTTTTCATACATGCGGTATCCGAGGAAAGCGTTGTCCAGCGCGAGGGCGATCTTAGCCGCACAGGAAGCTTTTGCCCCGTCGCAGATGACCCCGGAGGAGATGGCGAGCGAGTTTACGAGCGTATGGGCTATCACATTGAAGTCTCCGCCTTTCAGGTAAGCGATGCCGCACGCGGCGGCAGTTCCCGCATTGATAACCCCGCAGTATGCGGAGAGCCTTCCGATCGGCGTTTTCTGATAGATAGCCAGCAGGTTGGAAAGCACCAGAGCCCTGTCCATCCGTTCCTTGCTGATACCGGCCTCTCTTGCATAGACGATCACGGGCACGGATGCCGTGATACCCTGGTTTCCGCTGCCGGAATTGATGATGACGGGCAGTTCGCAGCCGCTCATGCGGGCGTCGGACCCGGCTGCAGCATATGCCCGGCACTTGAGCAAAATGCTGTTTTCGTTCTGCAGGGATGCGATGTCTTCAAATGACTTGAGCAGCACCTTGCCGATATTCGCTCCGTAATCTCCGCGCAGTCCTTCCTCCGCAATCGCCATGTTGGATTTGACCTGGAGATCCAGCAAAAACTGTATTTCCGAGAGGTCAACAGATTCTGCAAAATCCAGGATTGTTTCAGCCGTCATGAAGGTGCGGTCCGTAAGGTCGTCATCGGTATCTTGCTCCACTGTGGCGGAGCGAAGAACCGTACCGTCTTTTTCGATCAGGACAATGTTGGTGTGGTAGTTTGCG
>JAGCAN010000167.1 GCA_017652685.1 Oscillospiraceae bacterium | reverse complement strand
CGATAGCAGGGAGAGCCTTTCTCTCGCCTACACACCCGGTGTTGCACAGGCATGTCCGGAAATTCAGAAGGATGAAAAACTCAGCTATGATCTTACACGCCGCTGGAACACTGTCGCCGTCGTGACGGACGGTACTGCAATTCTTGGCCTGGGAGATATCGGGCCGGTAGCCGGGATGCCGGTGATGGAAGGAAAGTGCGTCCTTTTCAAGGCATTCGGTGATGTGGATGCCATACCGCTTTGCATCGCGTCCAGGGATGTGAATGAAATAGTAAATACGGTTGCTCTCCTGGAGGGGTCTTTTGGAGGGGTCAATCTGGAAGATATTTCTGCCCCTCGCTGTTTTGAAATTGAAAGAAAACTGAAGGAACGCTGCAGCATCCCTATCTTTCACGACGACCAGCATGGTACAGCTGTTATCACGTTGGCCGGGCTTACCAATGCACTGAAGCTGGTGAAAAAGAATCTGCCGGAGGTTCGTATTGTAGTCAATGGAGCGGGTGCCGCTGCGACAGCGATTACAAAGCTGCTGATTTCAGCGGGAGCTGTCGATGTAACATTGTGTGACCGCAGTGGAGCAATCTATGATGGGCGTCAGGATCATATGAATCCTGCCAAAGAGGAAATTGCATCTTTCACCAATCCGGAAAAACGGATAGGAACTCTTGCAGAGGTGCTGCGAGGAGCAGATGTCTTTATTGGTGTTTCGGCTCCGGGCACGGTTACCGCCGAAATGGTGAAGACGATGAATCGTGATGCAATCATTTTTGCCTGTGCTAATCCCACGCCGGAAATCTTTCCGGAGGATGCCAAAGCGGGTGGTGCAGCTGTAGTCTCGACCGGCCGGAGCGACTATCCGAACCAGATCAACAATGTGCTTGCATTCCCCGGAATTTTCCGTGGTGCGCTGGATGTCCGTGCAAATGACATCAACGATGCTATGAAAATTGCTGCAGCAAAAGCTCTTGCCGGGCTGATTTCGGATGAAGAGCTTTCGGCGGAGTATATCATTCCTGCAGCTTTTGACCCTCGTGTAAAGGATGCCGTTGCCGGTGCAGTCAAAGCTGCTGCCTATGAGACCGGAGTTGCCCGCATCTGACTCTCTTGTGTTGACAAGACTTAGCCTTGTTTGTCGGTTGTAAATATGGTATAATCCAACTGATATATACAAAAAGTATCATTGGAGGATAACATGAAAAAAATAACCAACAAACTGTTGTGGATTTTTGCAATCGGCCAGTTCGGTTGGAGTCTGCTTTCAGGTATCGTGGCAAACTGGATGGTTTATTACTATACCGGCAGCCCGGATGCGCAGAATCCCAATACAGGGATTTTTGCCTCCGGCATTACGCAGAATCCTATTCTGTTTAAACTGACGTTGTTTGGCCTGGTGCTTGCGGTGGGGCGGATCTTTGATGCAATTACCGATCCTTTGATTGCAGGCTGGTCTGACAGAAGCAATTACAAAGGAGGACGGCGAATTCCCTTTATGCGTGCAGTAGCTATTCCGTTCGCGCTCGTGACGATCGGATTGTTTACTGTCCCGCAAACGGGCAGTATTGCCGTCAATGATGTGCTTCTCTTTGCCCTGCTGATGTGTTTTTATCTGGTCATGACGATTTTCTGCACACCTTATAATGCCCTGATTGCAGAGCTGGGGGACACACAGGAACACCGTATCAACGTTTCCACTTATATCTCCTTTACATTTATAGCCGGGCAAAGCATATCCTTTATGCTGCCGAATGTTGCCGGGATGCTGGAAGGTGCTGTGGGCCAGGCTGGGTCAATCCGTCTGGCAGTGGCAATCATGTCATCAATTGCCTGCATCGCGATGCTGATTCCCTCCTTTTACATCAAAGAACGGGACTACATAGACAGCAAACCCAGCGAGACCAAAGCATTTCGTTCTCTCTTGAAAACCTTCCAGAATGGGCAGTTTCGTCGTTTTGTTTACAGTGATGTGATCTACTTCTTCGCTCTTACGCTTTTCCAGACAGGCCTTGCTTTTTATGAAACAAAGCTGATGGAGATTGAAGATACCTGGACGTTTGTCTTAACTGCTACGATGACGTTTATCAGTGTACTGCTCTATCCAGCGGTCAATAAACTGGCTCCGAAAATCGGTAAGAAGAAGCTGATTGTAACAGGTTTCTTTAGCTACGCAGCAGTTTTCCTGATAACTTCTCTGTGCGGGAAGGGCCTTTACTGGGGCTTTATTATTGCGGTCTGTGCTGCGGTGCCTATGGCGATTCTCGGTATTTTGCCACAGGCTTGTGTAGCGGATGTTGCCGAACTCAGCCGCCTGGAAACAAAGGAAGATCGCAGCGGTATGTTTTTTGCAGCCCGTACCTTTGCTTTCAAAATGGGTCAGGCTCTTGCTATGGTAGTCTTTACTTCTGTTACTGTTGCCAAAACGCCGGCAAGTTATCGAATGACTGCAGTGATTGCCACGGTTACATGCCTGATTGGCGCATGTCTCTTCCTGCTCTACAATGAGAGAATGATTCTCTCAAGAATTGAGCAGTTGAAAAAGCAGGAGATTTAATTACTTTTTTGTGACTAAAATACTATCAGCCTGAGGAGCAGGCCGCTTCTCAGGCTGATGATTTTTTCTGTTTTCCCTTTCGATACAAATGAAACCGGTCGGTGTCAAAGATAGAGCTCTGCCTCAACGAACAGTCTGTCTTTTCTGGATCGCCCGCCGATCTGTGAGATTCTGCCTTTCCCTTTTCCGTGCACCGATAACGTGTCCCCTTCCTTGACAGGAGCATCAACTTTTTCGCAAATCGTATAATTAAGTGTGACGGCACCTTCCCGAATCAGTTCAGCCGCCAGGGTGCGTGACACTCCAAACAGATCCCCGGTAACAGCGTCGAGCCGCAGGCTCTTCACTGTGAAGGTGATCTTTTTTGTTTTTCTTTCCGACACTGGTACATCGGTGAGTGCAATCTGCTCCGTTTTTACGCTGATTCTTCCGACCTTTTCCAATTCCCGCAGCAGTACGGATACAACCGATGAGAGGCAAAAAAGATAGGCGGTGTCATCAAACAGCAGCAGATCTCCGATCCTGTCCCGTTCAATGCCGAGACCGAGAACGGCTCCAAGATAATCCCTATGTCCGGGCTTCCCGAAGTAACTCCTGATTTTTACTGCCTTGATGATTTCACCGATATCAAAATCAGTTTCCTGAAGATAGTAGGGGAGGAAAAAGGCGACTTTTCTTTCACAGTCATCTCTGCCTCCGGAAAAGACCAGCTTTGCTTCTCCGACAGGAAGTTTTCTCGTTTCAAGCAGATAACACTCTGCCGGGGTAAGAAAGGTCGAATGTGTAAGACAGCCGTTTCTGTCGCACCGGAGTGCAAGATCCGATATTCTTTTGATCAATTCAATCTGTTCCATACTGCTGTATCATAGTATATGTGTGCATCAGCGTCAAGAAAAACTCAGTAAATAATAGTCTTCGCATACAGCCCTCGGAGCAGATAAACAAAAAAGTCTGTGCAACGCACAACTATTGTTGACATGCAGTTGACTGTGCGGTAAAATAATTGTAAATCCCGTTTTATGCGGGTAAGCCTGTATCATATTATAGGAGGGAGATATATAGTGAAAGATCTGAAGCACCTAATCTTTTTCGAGGATCTACTTCAGGAAGCAAATAACGAGCTTGTCCGAAAAGGTAAAGAGGAAGGTCTCCGCGCCCTCGGGTATACCTGTTATTTCATGCCTGAAGTTCTTCTCGATCTGCCGGGTTGCTTTTCTGTGCGTCTGCGCGCACCGAGATGCACTTCGCCGGACATTGCAACGTATTATTTATCAGCCCGAGTATGCCACTATGCACGTTCTCTGATGGAACGTGCTCTGGAAGGTGGATACAATTTCCTGGATGCACAGATGGCGACGGAAACCTGTACGGCAACCTGCCGCTTTCAGGAACATCTGCAGCAAAAGCACCTGGATTCCGTTCAGGATATGCAGATCATCCAGAATCCGGACTTTTTTGTCAGCTTTTGTGATGTCCCGTTTAAAAACACAGAACTCAGTTATGAACATTTCCGGAAGCAACTCCGTGCCCATGTTCTGGATGAGCTGACAGCGCATTTTGGTATTGATACTTCGGATGAGGCAATCCTCAAAGCTGTTGAGCAGCACAACGAAGTCTGCCGCCTCATCAATGAAATCGGCGATTACCGTAAGCTGGACAATCCTACCATTACGGGTTATGAATTTGCTGTTATTCAGCTGTGTTCGCTTACCTGCCCGAAACACCTGATTCTGCCGTATCTGCGCGAAACAGCGGAAGAGATGAAGACCAGAGAGCCGGATGACAAGAAACAGTTTCGGTGCAAAGCAGTGCTGTGTGGTTCAGAGAATGATGACCCGGATTTCGTCAAGCTTATTGAAAGCTGCGGTGCTCTTGTTGTGTGTGACAGATACTGCTACGGCGCTGTAGAATCGCGTGTTCCGATTGAGATTAAAGAGGGACAGGATCCGCTGGATGCAATTGCCCGCCATTATCTGCTTACGAGCAATTGCCCACGTTTTATGCCGCAGGATGAAATGCGTGGCCGTAAAAAACGGCTTGCCCAGCTCTGTAAAGAATACCACGCTGATGGGCTTATTGTCGCGTCTAATAAGTTTTGCGAGTATTGGAGCTATGAACGTGTGATTGACACGGTTGTCATGAAACGTGATTACGGTATTCCCGTCTGCTCAATTGAGAAAGAGTACATCAATGCTGCGTCCGGACAGCTTCGTACACGCTTCCAGGCATTTGTGGAAAGTGTTGAGCTGAAACAGATCAAGGAGGACAAATAAGATGATTGATAAGAAAAAAGTCAAAAAAGCCCTTCGTGATTTCTGGTATGGTAAACCTCACGGGGAGCGCCGCCTGGGAGATATTCTGGAGGACAAAACCGGCCTTTACAAGCACAGAGAATGGCGAGGCGTAAAAGACACTGGTTATTATTTCTGGAATATCTGGTGCTATAACTATTTCCAGATGGTAATGGATATTGTGAAGATGGGCGGACCGATTGCTTTCGCAAAGGGGCTCTGGCGCTATCGCTGGGTCGGCCAGACCTATCTCCCGGTTCTCCACTGGTTTGACAGAGGCCTGCAAGGCCTCCGGGGCGAAGCATTGCAGGCTTCTGCCTGGCATTACCGCGCCATGGTTGCTACGACCATCCGTCAGTTCCAGAGAATGTTTGAAGCAGATGCCAAAATCAACGGCGGCAAAATCAATGACAAGCATGAGCATACCATTGCGATCAACGAAACAGTCTGGGGCGGCATTTTCTACCCCTGGGAAGGCAAACTTGTTTCTGTTCCCATGGAAATGATTCCCTATTTTGTTACCTGCCATGTCAACTCCCATACAGTTCTCAATTATATTGACGCTGTGCAGTCCATAGGACTTCCCGGTGACCCATGCCCGATGTGCCAAGCTGAAGCCGGCCTGTTTGTTCTGGATGATATGCCTGATTATGCGAAAGCGATGGTTACCTGCAATGAAGCATGTGACGCCTCCGTTGCCACCTCTATCTTGCAGGACTGGTTCTTTGACAAGCCCCTCTTTGCGCTTCCAATGCCAATGCAGTTTGACGATCCTCTGGTCAAAGAAAACTGTATGAGGGAAATCGAGCAGTGCTGGCGCTTCATTGAAGAGCAGTACGGCATTCCCTTCAGTTGGGAAAAGCTGAAGGAGAAACTGGAGAAGCAGAATGAACTTCAACGGTTTGAGTGGGAAAAATGGGATGTTGCTTCTCACACCAACAATTATCCGATTAACGGTGTGGCACAAGCCCTCTACCGGATCTATCAGACGCAGTACGGCGATTGGAAAATCTGGCATGAAGTAGATGCGAAAGTCCGCAAGATCATGGAAAAGTGTGTGCAGAAAAATATCAACACTTTCCCGAATACACGCCACAGAGTAATTGCATGGTCCTGTGCACCGCTTTATTTCTCCAACTGGTGTACCTGGGCGTACAACTGCTGGGGCCTCAATGTTGTCATTAATATGGACTCTCTGATGTTTGACATGACCATCCGTACAGATACCTATGACCATGCACTGGAAGACATGGCAACCTATCATATGTGGGCTCCGATGCGCCGGATGGCTGTCGGTGGAATGAACCATATCTTTGAACTCTGGGAGAACATGGAAAAATTCAACTGTGATATGGTCGCGATGTATGATCAGCTTCAGTGCAAAGGAATGCAGGGCGTCCATGGATTGTTTGAGGATGAATTCCGCCGCAGGAATATTCATGCTTTCTGGTTGCCACATGCTCTGCCTGACTGCAGAACCGTCTCCCGCGCGGAAATCCGTAATGCAATCAATGACTACATGACCACCGTCATGCATGAAGAGCCTCTTGATCCGTCTCTTCTTGATTTTGACGATTCCATGACCTGGTAACGGAGGACAGACAAATGAAAAAATGTGGATGCTCCCTTGGGAAAACGCTTTTTAAACTGTTCCTGAAGCTCTTCGGAATCTGTTTTGCTGCTATCGCTGTATTATTTACTGTTTTCTTCTTTGACCTTGACGGTAAACTCCTCTTCTATGTGGTTGAACCGTTCCTGAAGAAGCACTATGACGATATGGAGCGAAAAGACGCATTGAAAGATCTCTACGATGTAGACAAGTATCCGAAACGCGAATACTGATTGATTAAACAGCAAAGTGCCCGGCTGCCAGACGGTAGCCGGGCACTTTGCTGTATCACAAT
>JAGCAN010000166.1 GCA_017652685.1 Oscillospiraceae bacterium | reverse complement strand
GGCAGACCAAGCAAAGAGAAAAATGCCAGAAACAGCATACCGAGGATAATTTCCGGCGTCATCATCGGGAGAGTTGCTATATATTCCATGACGCCTTTTCCGCGAAAGCCTGTCCGCTGGTGTCCGATGGCACCGAGTGTACCGATCACGGCAGCCGCAAGCGAAGAGAGCACCCCAAGGATCAGGCTGTTGATCAGCGCGGAAGCAATATCGCGGTCACGAAACAGGTCGTCATACCATTTGAGGGAGAGCCCTGACCATACGGAGCTCAGCTTACTCTCATTAAAGGAATAGATCATGACGATGACAATCGGCAGATACATGAGCACCGTTATCAGAATAAGGTAGCATTCCGAAAATAGAGAGCGTTTCTTCATATCATGCCCTCCATCTCACTGCTGCCTGTGATCCTGCGGTAGAGCCAGATCATAAATGTCATCATCAGCATGAGAACAACTGATAAAGCAGCGGCAAACGGCCAGTCATGCACCTTCAGGAGCTGTTCCTGAATCACGTTGCCGATCAGCACGATTTTGTTGCCACCCAGAATATCTGCGACAAAAAACAGACCCATGGACGGGACAAAACTCAGAATCACACCTGTCATCAGACCAGGCATAGTTAAAGGGAATGTGACAGTCAAAAATGCTTTAGCTGGAGATGCCCCCATATCACGGGCAGCTTCCACAAGGCTCCAGTCCATCTTCTCAACACTGGAATAGACCGAGAGCATCATAAACGGCAAAAGAGCATACACCATGCCAACCACCACAGCCGGATAGGTATAGAGCAGCTTCAGGGGACGTTCAATTACATGAAGGGCAAGAAGCAGCTTATCCAGAAGGCCGTTCGCGCGGAAAATTATAATCCATCCGTACATCCGCATGAGAGAACTGGTATAAAACGGGATCATCACAATCATCAGAAGCCTTGCCCGCCTCTTGGGAGGAAGCTTCGCCATATAGTAACCGAACGGATAACCGGTCAGCGCTATAAGGATCGTAACCAGCAGCGCAAGCTTCAGAGAGCGCCCGAACGTACTGAGGTAGAGCGGCCTCAAAATTTTGGCATAGCTTCCCAGCGTAAACTCGTTGACGACACCCCAGGTTTCCGCACGCGTGAGGAAACTGAGGAGAATCATGTAAACAAACGGGCCGATCAGGAAAACAACCGTGAACAGGTACATGGGGGCAAGAAATGCCGCATTTCCTCCGGAGCGTTTACGGTTTTTCATCTTCCGCCTCCACGATGGCAGCAGCTTCCGGAGAAAACTTCATGACGACAGCATCTCCCGGGGCAACAGCAGCATCTATCCCATGCCGGCTGGCAATAATCTCATCGCCGTTTTCTGCCTGCAGAGCAATGCGAAGCATCCCGGCGGAAAAGCTTTTCTCTTTTACCAGTACCGGGATTCCCTCCTCTCCGGAAGCAAGAAGATCAATGACCTCGCTGCGGACAGCGGCCGTAAGCGGAGCTCCGTTTTCGATCTTACGTGATCCGGGGAGCACCTCCAAAAGGCCGCCACCGTATTGCAGGAACACACTGCCGTTCTTTACGACAGCCGTGCCGTTGAGAATGTTCGCAGAGCCAACAAAGTGAGCTACATAGGCATTTTTAGGTCTGTCATAGATCTCAGAAGGCGTGCCGATCTGCTGAAAGATTCCGTTTTTCATCACGGCAATCCTGTCAGACATGTTCAGGGCTTCTTCCTGGTCGTGCGTAATATAAATGAAGGTAATGCCAAGCTGCTTTTGAAGCCGTTTGAGCTCAATCTGCATTTGGCGGCGAAGCTGAAGGTCCAGTGCTCCGAGTGGTTCATCCAAAAGCAAAACACCAGGCTCATTGACCAGAGCACGTGCTATGGCAACACGCTGCCGCTGTCCACCGGATAGTTCAGATGGCCGCCTGGATTCGAAGCCCGGAAGCTGGACAAGAGAAAGCGCGTCCGAAACTGATTTTTCAATCTCATGGCGGGATTTATGCTTCAGGCGCAGAGAATACCCCACGTTTTCTGCAACACTCATATGCGGGAAAAGCGCATAATTCTGAAAAACCATGTTCACGTTACGCTTTTCAGGAGGATCATTCGTTACATTCCGCCCCTCCAGAATAACTTCCCCACTGTCACAGAACTCCAGCCCGGCAATAATCCGCAGCAAGCTTGTCTTTCCACATCCCGAAGACCCGAGAAGTGTAATAAATTCGCCACGTTCCACATCAAGATCAATGCCGCAGAGGACTTCGTTATCCCCAAAGCGTTTTCTGATGGAATTTAGCTGCAGCATTGGACCACTCATGCACGCTGTGCTCCTTTTTCCTTGTATCAAAGATAATTTATGGACATTGTATCACAATTCCCTGAATTTGCAAGGAGAACATAAAAAACCCACAAAAAACATAGGAAAGTGTTTGGACTAATTCTGTCAGTCCGCTTTATACCGTCCCTTTCCAAGCTGCCAGAAAGCGACAGCGCTTGCTGCAGCAACATTGAGAGAATCAACTCCGTGGGACATGGGGATACGGACAGTATACTCACAGGATGCAATGGTGGAAGAAGCAAGTCCATCTCCTTCTGTACCGAGGATGATAGCAAGTTTCTCCTCGGCAGCCAGGCATGGGTCATCGACGGAAATGGAGTCATCCCGCAGTGCCATGGCTGCTGTTGCAAAGCCAAGGGAATGCAGGACGGATAGGCCCGGCTCCGGCCAGTCGGAAACCTCTTCCCCGAGGTAAGCCCAGGGGATCTGAAAGACCGTACCCATGCTCACGCGTACCGCACGACGATAGAGAGGATCACAACAGGCAGGGGTTAACAGCACAGCATCCATTCCCAGAGCAGCTGCTGAGCGAAAAATTGCTCCGATGTTGGTTGGATTCATGACGTTTTCAAGAACGACAATTCTTCGAGCAGAAGAACAGACTTTTTCAGCTTCAGGGAGTGACCGGCGCTGCATAGCGCAGAGCACTCCGCGGGTAAGGGCAAAGCCGGTTAGCTGTGTGAGCACTTCGAGTGATGCCGTATAAACAGGCACATCACCACAGCGTGCGACGACATGAGCAGCTTGACCCTCTATATGTTTTTTCTCCATAAGCAGAGAAACAGGGATAAAGCCTGCATCAAGAGCGCGCTCAATAACATTCGGGCTCTCAGCTATGAAAAGACCGGTGCCTTTTTGCGGGTGACGCAGCTCACGTTCGGTAAGGCGTGCATAAACATCCAGCTCGGGAGAATGGAAATCGGTGATTTCTATAATATTCATTGTTTTTCCTTTTTGAAAGAAAACCCCCGGTAAAACCGGAGGTTTCATAAACAGTTTTTCAGGAAAACGCTCGAGATCAGCCGTGGAGGAAAGCGATGACTTCTTCGTAGGATTTGCCGCTGTCCTTCAATGCTTCGATAAGCTCTGCTTTGCGGGATTCATCCTTAATGGCTGCCTGCGCTGCAGCAAGCCGTGCGATAGGAACGCGGAACGGGCTGCAGGAAACATAGTCCAGCCCAACCTTATGGAAGAACTCAACGGAGGAAGGATCTCCGCCATGCTCACCGCAGACGCCGAGGTGGATATTCGGGCGGGTCTCACGGCCGAGCTTGCAGGCCATAGCAACCAGCTTGCCTACACCCTTCTGGTCAACGCGGGCAAACGGGTCATTCTCGTAAATCTTCGTGTCGTAGTAGGAATTGAGGAACTTGCCTGCATCGTCACGGGAGAAGCCAAAGGTCATCTGGGT
>JAGCAN010000165.1 GCA_017652685.1 Oscillospiraceae bacterium | reverse complement strand
TATCTGTAATGATCCAAAATACCCTGAAATAAAAAAATGTTTTCCGATGCCCTAAATGGCCGCAAGAGCCTGGCACCGAAAAACATTTCTCTACAAAAAAAATCTGCACTTTTCAGTGCAGATTTTATGGTGGACGATACAAGACTCGAACTTGTGACCTCCCGCACGTCAAGCGGATGCGCTACCAGCTGCGCTAATCGTCCATTGCTCTTTCAAGCAAGCGATATTGTACCTTAGTTACCTGCCAATGTCAAGAATTATTTTTATCCTCTCACGGATTTTTCTCCATTTTACAAAAAAATCAGTTTTCTTTCCGTGAAACAATATCCGGAAGTGCTTGACTTTAGTTGCTTTTTCCGTTACGATTCAGGTATGAATATCACCGGCAAAAAGGAGCTATCATGAAACCTACCAGAACCTATACACCGGAAGAACTGCGTTATCTGAAAATGCTGTCGAGGCAGTATCCGACCGT
The DNA here is from genome assembly GCA_017652685.1 of Oscillospiraceae bacterium. Lineage (GTDB taxonomy): Bacteria > Bacillota > Clostridia > Oscillospirales > Oscillospiraceae > Limivicinus. The sequence goes on along the minus strand of JAGCAN010000165.1, from coordinate 4,941 downwards.
GAGAGCCGCAGGAACAGAAATTATCAACCTGCAGGCAATTCTGAACCTGCCGAAGGGATGTGAACACTTTATTTCGGATGTGCACGGAGAATATGAGGCATTCCTGCACATCCTGAATTCCTGCTCCGGCGTCGTCCGGGAACGTCTGGACTTTTTATATCAGGACAGCGTGCCGAGAGCAGAGCTGGATCAGCTTGCCACACTGATTTATTATCCGGAAGAAAAAATGGAAGAACTGCGCCCGCAAATTGCAGATCTTGACGAATGGTACCGCATTACATTGAACCGGCTGATGGAAGTGTGCAGGCTCGTCACGGCGCGCTACTCCCGCTCAAAGGTGCGCAAAGCGATTCCGGCAGACTATACCTATATAATAGAAGAGCTTCTGCACACGCACAGCGAGGAAATCGATAAACAGGACTACTATAAAAATATTATCACCACGATTGTTGATATCGGCCAGGCTCCCGATGTTATTGCAGCCGTATGTGAACTGATCAAATGGGCGGCAGTGGACCACCTTCACCTTGTGGGCGACATCTTTGACCGCGGACCGCGGGCAGATATTATCATGGATTCTCTCCTGCATCATCACAGTGTGGATATTCAGTGGGGCAACCATGACATTCTGTGGATGGGAGCTGCAAGCGGGAGCAGGACAATGGTTGCCACAGTGCTTGCAAATTCCATCCATTACAACAACCTCGAAGTCGTAGAAACCGGCTACGGGATTTCACTCCGGCCGCTCTCGGTGTTTGCAAACGAAGTATACAGAGACTGCAACGTTTCCCGCTTCGCGGTAAAGCTGACCGGTGACAATGCAGGACGCTACTCCGAAAAGGATAAGCTTCTTTCCGCCAGAATGCACAAGGCAATCACGATGATTCTTTTCAAGCTGGAAGGACAGAAGATTCTGCGTCATCCGGAATATAATATGGATGACCGGCTGCTGCTGGACAAGATAGATTATGAAACCAGAAGCATCTGCATTAACGGAACAACTTATCCTCTGGAGGATACCGATTTCCCGACAGTCGACCCGCAGAATCCGTATGTGCTGACGGCAGAGGAGGAGGCAGTCATCGACGAGCTCACCGCCTCATTCGAGCGCAGTGAAAAGCTGCAGGAACATGAGCGGTTCCTCTATTCCAAGGGAAGCCTTTACAAGATCTATAACGGCAATCTGCTCTTCCACGGATGCATTCCTCTGAATGAAAACGGTGAACTAATGTCTTTCCGGCTCGACGACAAAGAACGGAAAGGAAAGGATTTTCTTGACTTCGTGGACACCTCCGCACGCCAGGCCTATTACCACAAAAGGAATTCCCAGGAAAGAAAGCTTGGAATGGATCTGCTGTGGTTCCTGTGGTCAGGACGGAACAGCCCGATTTTCGGAAGAGAACGGATGACGACCTTCGAACGGCGTCTGATCAAAGATGAAACTGCATGGACAGAACCTAAAAATGCCTATTATACACTTTATCAGGACCCGGCGATTTGTGACATGATTTTAAAAGAATTCGGCCTGGAAGGCTCGCATTGCCATATTATCAACGGGCATGTGCCTGTAAAGGCGAAAAGGGGAGAAAGCCCGGTCAAAGGCGGAGGAAAACTGATTGTTATCGACGGAGGATTCTGCAAAGCATATCAGTCAACCTCCGGGATCGCCGGCTACACTCTGATCTATAATTCCCATTCATTCCGTATTGTGTCACACCAGCCTTTTGCCGGGCGGGAAAAGGCTATTCGGGAAAACTTTGACATCGCCTCTTCCACCGAGATCTTTGAGCGGCTTGACGGCAGGCAGAAAATTAAGGAAACCGATATCGGGAGAGATTTGCAAACACAGATCGACGATCTGCGTGCTCTGCTGAACGCCTATCGGGACGGTGTTGTGCAGGAAGACCATCACAAGAGTTCCTCCGATTGATTCTACCCACGCGAGCTGACTTTTTTACGCTGTCCAGTTTCGTTACAATATATTGAAAAAGCCACCGGTTTAAAACCGGTGGCTGCCTGATTTATACGGTTCTGTTTGGAGGATCAGTAACCGAAGAAATAATTGAAGAAATCTTCCATGGAGTTGCCGCCCCAGTAGTTTCCGTTGCCGTTGCCATCACCGTAGTAATAGTAACGCGGATTCTGCTGACCACGCTGATCCGGCTGGGCAGGCTGCTCCTGCTGATCCTGCTGGTTTTTCTTTGCCTCTTCTTCGGCAGCTGCGGCTTCGTCCTCATGTTTGGTAGCGGACTCTGTCTTGGAGTCTACTCTGACGTCAATTTCCATCTCCTTACCCTGGCGGTAGATGTGGAAGCGAAGCACAGTGCCCGGCTCGGTATCGGAAATTACTTTTACAAGATCTTCGGAACTCTTAATATCCTGGTCATCCACTTTGGTGATCACATCGTGAGCCTTGATCCCGGCGTTGTCGGCAGGTGCATCCTCCGTTACATCGTGGACAACCGCGCCAGCCTTAATACCGGTGATATTAGCCGTTTCTTCAGACATAGAGGAAACTGTAAGACCAATGTAAGGCTTGAGAATATAGCCGTTTTCTATGATGCTGGTTACAATACGCTGCACATTGTTGATCGGAATAGCAAAACCGATGTTATCAATGGAAGCTTCGGAAGAATATCCGGAGGAAGAATACTTGGCGTTTGTAATGCCGATGACTTCACCATAAGCATTGAAGAGGGCACCGCCGGAGTTACCGGAGTTAATGGAACAGTCGGTCTGGATAAGGCTCATGGTGGAGCCGGAATCCATGGTAACGCTGCGGCTGAGAGCGCTCACAATACCATGGGTAAGAGAGAATGTCAGTTCACCGAGAGGATTGCCGATGGCATACACCGTATCGCCGACACGGAGAGCATTCGAATCGCCAAGAACAACAGGCGTCAGATCTTCCGCTTCAATTTTAAGAACCGCAATATCATTGCTCTCGTCATAGCCGATCACTTTGGCATCGTAGGTTTCATGATCATAGGTGGCGACCGTCACTTTTTCAGATCCGTCAATGACATGATAGTTGGTAAGGATATAACCATCGCTGGTGATGATAAAACCGGAACCGGATGCCTGGTAGGTATAGCCATAACCATACCGGCTTGTCGTCTGGCCGCTGATGGTAATACCGACAGTAGAATTGACATTCTGCTCATAAATATCTGCCGGGCTGAGTTCCTGTCTGTTTTCTGCCTGAGCAGTCTGGCCGACACTGGCAAAAGCGAATCCGCTGACAAGGCAGCAGAAAAGGACAAGTGCAATCACCTTTCCGAAAACGCCTGCGGAACGAACGGAATTTTTCATACTATAAGAACCTCCTTTGTATTTACGCCCCAAAATATTTTAGTTAATGACATTTTGATGAACTCTTTCTCAATTTGTCTTTCGAGTGTATTATACCCGTTTTCCTCTGTAAAAAAACCGGAATTTATGTACATTTTATGAAAAAAATGTTAACGTCAAAACCTTTTGGCTGTGCTAAACTACAAATTATTCTGAAAAGAAGCGAAAAGGATTGCATTCGAACGGCAGCTATGGTATATTTCTCTCAACATCAAAACCATACCGTTGAAGTGCACGGAATCTGCTGATTCGGGAAACCGTGTACAGAGGAACTCTGGAGAAGCCCGCTTGTACGTGGGTGCCGAAGGTGCAAGGCGTAAAGCCGAATCTCTCAGGCAAAAGGACAGAGCACAGGATCCAGGATGGATCTGCCATTGCTTTTCCGGAGTTGCTCAAAAGGGCAGCTCTTTTTTGATGCTCCGGTATGGCGGATGAAAACCAGATCAGGAAAGAAGGATCATTTGTGGAAAATTTCGTTTCAAAAGTTGAAGCCGTCAACAATGCTGTCAACAGTTTCGCCTGGGGACCGCTGATGCTGCTGCTGTTAGTAGGTACCGGCGTTTATCTGACAGCACGTGTGAACTGGCTGCAGGTAACACATTTCGGCAGAATCTTGAAAAACACCGTCGGGACACTGTTCAAGGGATCCTCGAAAAAGGACCACGGCGCCAATATTTCTCCGTTTGAGGCTGTGACAACCGCATTAGCCGGAACCGTGGGCACCGGAAACATTGCAGGCGTAACAGGCGCTATTTTTACCGGCGGTGCAGGTGCAGTCTTCTGGATGTGGGTAGCAGCCTTCTTCGGCATGGTAACTAAATATGCGGAAATTGTTCTCGCTATGAAATTCAGAGTCAAAGACGAGAGAGGCATTTACCATGGCGGACCGATGTATTACATTGAAAACGGTATCGGGAAAAACTGGAAATGGCTGGCAATTGTCTTCTGTCTTCTGGGCGGATTTGCATCCTTCGGCATCGGGAACATTGCACAGAGCAGCGAAATATCCGGGGCGCTGAAAGATCTGTTCCATCTGCCCCCGATCGCCTCGGGCATTCTGATCGCTATCATCGTTGGGCTTGTTACTCTCGGCGGTATCAAGAGAATCGGCAAAGTGACTTCTCTGCTGGTTCCGTTTATGTCAGTTTTCTATATTCTGGCAGGTATCATTCTTATCCTGATGCGGATCGGCGACATTCCTTCGGTCTTCGGCCAGATCTTCAAAGGTGCATTTTCTCTGAAAAGCGTAGGTGGCGGCCTCTTCGGCTACACCATTATGATGGCGATGAAGCAGGGTTTTGCACGAGGTGTTTTCTCCAATGAGGCAGGCCTTGGCTCCGCTCCGATTGCACATGCGGCTTCCTCAACCGAAGAGCCTTGCGAGCAGGCAATCTGGGGTGTATTTGAAGTGTTTATCGATACGATTGTCATCTGCAGCATCACCGCATTCGCAGTGCTGCTCTCCGGTATCCTGAATGCGGAAGGCGGACTCGGTGCCTTCACTTCCAAAGGTGCAGCAGCGGCAGCAGCATTCAATGAAATCCTCCCCGGCACGCTGGGCGGAAAAATCATTGAGCTGAGCCTGCTCTT
>JAGCAN010000164.1 GCA_017652685.1 Oscillospiraceae bacterium | reverse complement strand
GATGCGCAATAAAAAGGGTTCTCACATGTAAGTGAAATCCTCACTTTGTTTTATCTGGAAACTGATGCGAAGTATTATCAGAGCCCTGATTTCTCCCGACGTTTTTCTTTTTATATTCCTTCTGATCCCGATCCTTCGCAAGATGCGGTTTATGTTGCAGCAACAGAAGATTTGCCTTTCTTCCCTGAAGAATTATACCAGATCAAAAGTTTTGGTAAGTTTTCTGTAATTCAACCCAGATAAACAGAGCAGACAGGCTTTCCTGTCTGCTATGCTTTATTTTCTCGTAGTCCCGATCAAAAACGTTCCTTATTCCGTTGTATAGTTGTCAAAATATCCCTGGATGTAAACAATTGGAGTGCCTTTATCACCGGAGCCGGAGGTAAGATCACAAAGAGACCCGATCAGATCGGTCAGACGACGTGGCGTAGTGCCTTCAGATGCCATCTTACCGACAAGGTTGGCATCCTTCTTCTCTATCTCTCCCTTTATGGCCTTCCGAAGTTCCTCACCGTTGAGATCAGAAAAGTCGTTGTCTGCGAGATATTTGATTTTCAGTTCATTGGGTGTCCCTTCAAGACCGCTTGTATAGAACGGGGCGACTATTGGATCGGCAAACTCCCAGATTTCTCCGACTGGATCCTTAAAAGCACCGTCTCCATAGACGAGCACTTCTACATGCTTTCCGGTTGCATTAAGGATATTATCCTGAATCTTCTCCACAAGCCCCTGACTGTCACGCGGGAAGAGCTTAACCATTTCTTCGTTGGCTTTGTTTGACCCAAGCAAGCCGTATTCTTCATTATACCCGGAGCCGTTGACCGGGGCGTTGAGTATCTCATCCAGGCCAAGCACTACAGCAGCACCTGCCTCTTTCAGAATTCGCTTGGTACGGGAACAAGTATGGATATCACTGCAAAGTACATGATCCGTATAGTCAAGAATAGCAACAGGATTGTTTGCAAAAACTATTTCGCAGTCAGCACCTGCTTCCCGGATCAGCTGTTCATAGTATTCTACATAGTCAACGCCAGTAAAACGGTGTTTTTTATAGCCGAACAATTCACGATATTTTTCCAGAGAAAGCACATCAGTATAGGGATCAACACCGGCTTTTTCCACCGCATCAAGCGAAACCAGATGATTACCGACTTCATCAGCCGGATAAGAAAGCATCAGTACAATTTTCTTTGCTCCTTTGGCAATCCCGCGCAGACAGATAGCAAACCGGTTGCGACTGAGGATCGGGAAGATCACGCCAACGGTATCTCCTCCAAATTTTGCCCTGACGTCTTCCGCAATATTATCCACTGTAGCATAGTTTCCCTGTGCCCGGGCAACAATTGCTTCCGTCATTGCAATAATATCTCTGTTTCGGATGCGAAACCCCCACTCTTCATCTTCAGAAGCAGCCAGGACGCACTCTGTAACCAGCTTTGCAATGTCATCTCCCTCGCGGATAATCGGCGCCCGAATTCCACGGGAAACAGTTCCAACCAAACGGCTCATAGTTTTTCTCCTTTTTTAATGGAATTGAACCAATAACTTTTTCACTATACTACAAAATGTTTTTTCTGTAAATGTTTTTCCAGCAAAGCGACATTCCTTTCGTATCGTTACCATACAAAAACAATACAGATACCGTCAGGAATACTTGTACAGTTCAATATAGCTTTTTCTCTTTACGGACGGTTCGTAGAACAGCATATCTTTGATCAGCCCTTCTTCATTATAATCATAGAATATTTCAAAATTTTCCGAAACGTATTGGCAGGCAGCCAGATATCCTTTCTCCCATGCATTGTCAGAAAGCAAACGCCAGTCCGAAATGTCCGCTGTTTGATAGTTGGAAGCATTGATGTGCCCGCCGTTGATGGAAAACAGCGGCCCCATAGATTTTTCCGATTCTTCTACTGTAAACTGAAAAGAAGCATTCGGACGCGCAGTGGGGTCAAAACCATGCAGAAATTCGTTGAGATCGATACGACATAATCGGCACTTTTCACTACCCGGTTCTTCTGATCGTAAAAACCACACTTCGCTGCCTTTAACCACATAGCATAAAACGCGCCCGCTGGCTATTCTCAAGTCAAATCCGGTCGGCAAATATCGCATATGCAGGCTTTCACCATCAGCATCATCCTGATATAACAGCAGATCTTCATTCAAAAGATAGGGATAATAAACCTTCTTATCAGAAACTACAGGCTGTGTGTCTCCTCCCGTAAGAGGCATAGAGCAAAGATGGTTGGATGCATCTGTAAAATAAAGCTGCCCACTCCTTCTGAAGAGAAAATCACACGGCTGGGAATACAGCGTTTCGAGTTGGGCTTCTGAATTCATGGCTGCCGGGATCCGTACAATAGAAGAATCCCCGGTTAACCGATCTTCCCGCAGATAAAAGAGATAGCCCGAATCCAGTACCAGATATTTTGCATCTGCTTTGGTATCTACAGCTTCCGTCTCCCGAATATACATCCCCTTCTCCACGGCTGAATACTTCATCCGGCAGAGATAAGGATCACCTGATTCGTCATGTCTGGAACCATAAAGTGTCTTTCCGCTGTGCAGGAATCGCCCTTCCAGCATATAGTTTGACATCTCCCTGGTTTCTTCCTCAGAAAATGCAATCTCAACAGGTTTCCCCCCACTGAGCCGCACCTCGCCGGATGTTACAGCGGAAACCTGGACCTTCTTTACTCCGCAAGCCGTAAGCAACATTGCAATGAACGCCAAAACAGCAAGAAGAATTAACCAGCTTCTCCTGTGATAACAAAAGACTTCAGCATTCACGTTCTTCATTGCAGTTAATTATCAAGTCTCCGGATATTCCGGCACATCAAAGAGTTCTTCCTCAATCCGCATAAGCTCATTGTATACAGCCGGTGAAGATGTCACCAGGCCTTCTGCATTGAGGGCAACTGCAAGATCAGCCATTACAGCGTCTTCTCCTTCTCCAGGACCTGCTGAAAGGATGAGCTTTTTATTTTCTATCCTTTTCTGTGCAGCAGCATTTAAAAACTGTGTAAGTGTTGCATAATCTGAAAGGCACAGAGCTTCTCCGTCTTCCATAAGATTCGGAATCATCTTTGCATTCACGCCTCCGATATAATTATACAAAGAAAGCCCGGATGATATCGCTGCTGCCTTTGCACAGGCGAGAGATACTGCCATCAACGCATTTGCACCAAGTCGGGATGTATTTTCTGTCCCGTCAATTTCCAGAAGAAGCCTGTCAATAGAAGCCTGATCCAGTGCATTCATTGCAACCAGTGCTTCGGATATTTCCATATTCACATTATCTACCGCAATGGAAATTTCTCTGGCGTTTTTCATACCGGCAGGCACAGACGCCCTGCCGACTGTTTCATCGTCCAGTGTTATCTCCACCTCAACGGTCGGTTCAAATTTAAGCCCGACTACTTCTCTGGCAGTCACGTCCACGATTTCAAAATACTGTTTCATCGCATTCATCTCCGTAAGAATTATAGTATAGTTATTATACCGTAATTCCCTGAAAAATGGAAGCGCTTCCACCTGCTTTTTTGTAGGGCATACCCCTGTAACGTCAG
>JAGCAN010000163.1 GCA_017652685.1 Oscillospiraceae bacterium | reverse complement strand
TCACCAGGGGCTTCTCGCCGATATAAGGTGCAAGCTCCTGCAGCGCCCGGATCGATGCCTCGGGGAAAATCGTCAGCAGGACCAGATCGCAGGAGCCGACGTTTTCTTTTGTCAGCGTCTCATCGACGTCACCGCCGATTCTGGCAAACTCCAGTACGCGCTCCGTGCGGTTGCTGGCAAATACTTTCCAGCCGGCTGCGTGGTAGGCTTTGACAAAGCTTCCGCCGATCAGCCCCAGCCCTACGATTCCGACGGTACCGGTTTTCATTGTACAACCTCCCTCACGGCAAACACCTTTTTGGCAAGTTCCGCAAATTCCTCCGGACGAAGGCTCTGTGCTCCATCGCACAGAGCATGGATGGGATCGTTATGCACTTCTATAATCAGGCCGTCAGCCCCGCCTGCTGTTGCAGCGAGTGCCATCGGTGGGACGAGCCTTGCAATTCCGGTGGCATGGCTCGGATCTACAATGATCGGGAGATGTGTCAGCTCATGCAGCATTGGCACAGCGGAAAGATCGAGGGTGTTGCGTGTATAATCAGAGAAGGTACGGATGCCGCGCTCGCAGAGCATAACACGCTCATTGCCGCTTGCCATAATGTATTCTGCGCTCATAAGCAGCTCTTTCAGCGTGTTTGCGAGTCCGCGCTTGAGAAGAACCGGCTTGTTCACATGGCCGAGCTCCCGCAGGAGGTCAAAGTTCTGCATGTTGCGAGCGCCGATCTGGATCACGTCCACGTCTTCAAAAAGAGGCAGATCGTTGATGTTCATCAGCTCTGTCACGATGGGAAGTCCCGTCTCCTGCCTGGCAATTTTGAGAAGCTCCAGCCCTTCAGCTTTCAATCCGGCAAAGTCATACGGAGAGGTCCTCGGTTTGAAGGCTCCGCCGCGCATCAGGCTGGCACCGGCAGCTTTCACCGCTTTTGCCACGGTGACGATCTGCTCTTCCGATTCTACGGAGCACGGCCCTGCAATCATTACGAAATTGCCTGCGCCGATCTTCACATCGCCAACTTCCACAACCATGGATTCCGGATGGAATTTCCGGTTGCACATTTTGAAGGGCTCCGTGACGCGTTTGACGCTGTCCACCATTTCCAGGCTCTCCACGAGGTCGATATCCACTGAAGACGTATCGCCGACCAGGCCAAGCACGGTCTGGAATTCACCGTTGGAAATGTGGATGCGAAGCCCCAGGGCTTCCAGCCATGCAATCAGCTGTGAAACTTTTTCCGCGGATACTCCATGCTTTAAAACAACGATCATTTTGTCTGTCCTCCTGAAAAACAAAAACCGCACAGGATAACCTGTGCGGCAAAAGACTTTGGTTCTCTTTTTTGCACCACAAATTATCCTTACCGTGAGACCTCGGTAAAGTAATAATAATAGGATGCAAAAAAGAATGCAGAATTCATCTTCAAATCTCCATGATTTTTAGATTGAACAAACTATAACGCAAAGTGTTTTCCCTGTCAAGACTGAAAATGATACGGAATTTGCCAGGGAAAACATGCAAATTTTATGAATTGTTACAACACACCGATCATTGTGAGGAACAGCAACACAAACGTGATCAGCACGGCGAGAGCAAAAAGCGTGAAGCCGAGGCTGAAGGTGCCCTTTGTTCCGCTGCTGCTCGGTTCCGCAAGCCCGGCTTTGCGCAGTGCACCAACTACGGGTTTGTACAGCAGAAGGGTCAGTGCCGCATTGATTCCGCCTTTTACGAGGTTAAAGGGCAGAAACACGCTCATCAGCATGCCTGCAACCGTCTCGCGTGGAACGCCCATATAAAACGGGGTGATGATGTAGTTCCACAGCAGCATGGCCGCAACCATAGTGAGCACGCCGATTGCAAGCCCCAGCACAGCGCCCTTCTGGGTACGGTGCTTCTGATAGTACCACGCAGCAGGTGCGGCAAACGCACAGGTAGATACCATGTTCATCAGGAATCCGTAAGGCCCCGTGGTGCTGATGGTGATCATTTCGATAAAGGAGACGATCAGCGAGATCAGCACGCTCGTCAGCGGTCCGTACAGTAATCCCGCGATCACGATGACCGCATCCTTCGGCTCATAGCTCAGAAATCCCGCAACATTCGGGATGATCTTGGCCAGCAGAACCGCAACAAACGATAGTGCTGAAAACATGGCGACTGCTGCCATGTACCTGGTGGAAAATCTGCTTTCTTTCATGATGCTTCCTCCTGAAAAATAAAAAGTCCTGAAGAGAATCTCTTCAGGCAAACAGGAAGTAAGGTGGGATATTAAAATAGTCCATCTTCTTCCATCCAGACTGTACTGTCGGTCCCGGAATCGCACCGAGTCATGCCTTTCGGCTCGCGGACTTTTACCGCCGGTCGGGAATCTCACCCTGCCCTGAAGACGCCCTGATTATAGCACTCTGATTTTGGGAATGCAACTCCTTTTTTGCGCTGTGAAATTCTGTGTTTATGCAGCTTTCATTGTTTAAGGATTTTCTTTGTGTTATAATATTTTTAATCTCTGGAATGAAACAATTCTTGAAAACGGAAACAATCTCTTTTAATTAACATAATAACAAAAACATAAAATAATTATGGTTAATAAAAATGCGTAGACTATAATATGTCTACGCATTTCTGTTAAGTTATATCCGGGAATCTTATTTGGAAAGCTCTGTTAATCCATCTCCTTCAGGAAAGTGCTTTTGTCAACTTCGAAGACACGGCCGTCGTCCAGGCGGAAGATGATATCAACACCGCGCAGGGTATTCAGCCGGTGGGCAACCATCAGCACTGTGCACCTGCCCATGATGGCATCGATGGCTGCCTGCACCTCCTGTTCGCTTTCACGATCGAGCGCGCTGGTAGCCTCGTCGAACAGAATGATGCGGGGGTTCCTGAGCAGGGCACGAGCAATTGCGATGCGCTGGCGCTGGCCGCCGGACAGGTTTTCACCACCCTCGTAGATTGGACGCCACAGGCCGTCCGGATGCTTTGTCACAAGGCTCTCCAGCCCGACGCTTTTCAGCACGTCAAGTACCTGCTCTGCGGAAACATATTTCAGCCCGTAAACCAGATTGTCCCACAATGTTCCTGAAAACAGGACGGGGCTTTGCGGCACAACAGCAATTGCATGCCGATAGCTTGTCTTGTCCAGGCTGTCCACATCCATCCCGTCAATCGTGATGCTGCCGCTTTCTGCAGAATAGAGCCCGAGAAGAAGATTGAGGATTGTGCTCTTCCCAATTCCCGAGCGGCCTGCGAAAGCAGCGCTTTTCCCGGCAGGGATATGGAAGCTGACCCCATTGAGGATTGGCGGCCGGTCGGGAGAATAGCGGAAGACCACGTTCTCGAATGCAACCTCACCGCGGACGGGCAGCGGAAGACGCTGCGTCCCGTTCTTTTCCACGTCGGGCTCCGTGAGCAGTTCGCTCACGCTGGTCAGGCTGTCCAGCCCCTGTGTAATCTGGGGCATTTCATCCAGCGTTTTCTGTACGCTGTTGATCAGCGCGTCAAAGAGCGACTGGAAGAGGACTACTGCTCCGACGGTTATTTTCCCGTTTACAGCGAGATACACGGCAACGCACAGGCACAGCAGCCTGAAGCCCTGTGTGGTGCCGTACCCGGCATTGTTGAGGCGGATCTGCAGCCTGTCCTGTACGATGGCGGAGTGCTGAACAGCACGCACTTTGGCGGAAATATTCTGATATTCCGTCCGCTGCACCCCGTGGGAACGGGTCAGGCGTTCCATCGCAAGCATCTCCTTGAAAGCAGTGTTGGAAATTTCTGCCTTCTTTCGCATGGCTGTCTTGCTTTCACGGATGGGCGGCATGTAGTGGGAGATGATTTTGGCCGCCATCGGGATCACAATCGCATAGAAGAGAAGCATGATGGGCATTTTGCGCAGCGAGACGATGATGACAAATACAATGTCGATCAGGAGATGCAGAAGCACTGTCATCTCCTCATGAAGCAGAAGCTTGATGAACTGCGCATCCGAAACCAGCTTTGAAAGCACCGTCCCGCTGGGGGTGTTGCTGAAGAACCGGATCGACAGAATCTGCAGCTTGGCGATGAGTGCCAGTTTGAATCCCGACTCCACCTGGCGTACAAACCGCAGATACACTCTGGTGTCCACCGTGGCGCACACAAGGTTTACCGTCAGAGACAGCACAGAGAAGATAATATTCAGCAGAATCCGCCTGTCGAAAAAGGAGGTACAGTCTGACATCGCCTCAATGATATTGGAAGCGAATACCGGGAGCAGCAGTGCGCATAAGTGTTTTACAGTCCGGTTCAGAAGCGTCAGGATCATCATCACAGGATGCTTCTTTACGAGAAACCACAGAACCGCAAGCGGTTTCTGCATGGCGTCTGTTCCCGCCTCCTCATAATAGGCGGAGAGCTCCTGCTGAATCTCTGCAACCTTGTTGCCGGACGGATAGATTCTGAAATGATTGACACCGTGGGAATAGCGGTAATCGATGTCAGCGCCATACTGCTCCAGAATGGCACTGCGGATCTCTGTCTCGATCTCTTCGGAAGAATCTTCCGAAACCGGTGTGTTCAGATCTGCCCGGGAGCCGGATGCACGGACGTCCAGATACGGTTGCACAAGTCCTCCGGCGGAAACGGAGAGATCTTCCTGCCCGGTCTGCAGCAGATACAGAAGGAGCTCCTCGCAGACAAGCTGGCATGTTATCAGTTCCTCCGGTTGCCGGATGCGTCCGCCGAGCGCCTTTTCCGCAAATGCGAGAGCACCTGCGATATCTTCTTTATCCGAGACGGTAAAGCAGTTGCTGTTTGTAATTCTGTTATTTCCCATGCGGAAGCTTCTCTCTTTCCAGTTCAAACAGGCGGTAGATCTTTCCGTAGATTCTGCCCGTAAACAGCAGTTTAAAGAATGTTTTTTCGCTTGGCCTGAGTTCATCCACCAGTTTGGGAGGCGTCATGCTATGTTCCGCCTTTACCTGAATGTCCAGATCATTTACCAGATCCCCAATATTGTCAACACCGTACAGTGTCGTCACCCCAACATCATTGACCGGGTTTTTGTATTTTGAGGCTTTCGCACCGAACTCGGTATAAACGTCCATCAGGATGTGAAGCGTGTCGAATTTCTCTTGCAGAGCCTGAAGAAAGTTATGCAGCTGATCGTTTGTCAGATACATGCTGAGCCCTTCAAGCAGCACAACCGCCGCGTCACTGTCAGGCAGCTCCCTGACCTGCTGTGAATCCGACGCATCCAGAGCGTACATCTGATAAGAATCCGTTTCTGTAAAATATTGTCTTCGGACAGCGATAACCTCAGGCAGGTCACAGTCAACCCAGTTTTTGTAAGTCTGCTTTATTCTGCTGCATCTGCTGTCCAAACCACAGCCGATGTGCAGAACAAGGGCAGTATTGTCCTGCTGCAGCATGGTCTCCGCCCAGTCATCAAACACTCTGGCACGCATCGCCATATTATAGGCCAGCCATTTTGATCTGGATTTTCCGCGGATCGGAAAGCCCTCTGCTTCCCAGATCTTTTCCGCAACAGGGTCATCCAGAATAATATGCTGTTTACTGACCTGCGCTTTGCCGTAGAGCGGGATAAACAGCGTTTTATTCACTTCATTCATGATTTCACGGCTCTCCTTCACGAGGATAAAAAAGAAAAATGCACCGATTTGGTAGTTTATTCTATTCTACCTTATCGATGAACAGGATTCAAGGAAAAGTTCTTCGTTACTCTTGCGTTTAATTAACATAAAATAGAAAACATAAAATAATTACAGGTAACAGAAATGCGTAGACT
>JAGCAN010000162.1 GCA_017652685.1 Oscillospiraceae bacterium | reverse complement strand
GGTGGACAAGCTGCGGGAAGCCGGGTTCAATGACCATCAGATTCTCGAGGCGGCTTTTATTGCAGGCTTCTTCAACTATACAAATCGCTGGGTAAGCACTATCGCTCCGGTGGCAAATGACGGGCATTACTACCACAACAGGAATTTTGACTGACACCATCCATGATCTATCTCGATAATGCCGCGACGACGTTTCCCAAACCTGAATGCGTTTATACGGCGATGGATGCCTTTGCGCGCACTTCAGCCGTGAATGCAGGGCGCGGAGCGTATAAGGCGGCGCGGGAAGCAGGCGAGATGATCCGTCAGACAAGAGAGAGGCTGATCAGCCTGGTAGATGCGCGCGAACAGGCTTCTGTTGTGTTGACACCATCTGTCACCATTGCCCTGAATCAGATTATTTACGGCCTTCGCTGGACAGAGAGTTCCGTCGCCTACGTCTCTCCGTATGAGCACAATGCTGTTCTGCGGCCGCTGGAGCTGCTGCGCAGGAAAATCGGCTTTACAGTAAAGGAGCTTCCTCTGGCGGAAGATCTTTCCATTGACCTTGCCGAGACTGAGCGCCTGTTTTCCGAAGCGCCTCCGTCCTTTGTGGCAGTTACGGCCGTTTCGAATGTAACCGGATATATCCTCCCTGCAGAGAAAATTTTTCGCCTTGCCAAAAAATATCGTGCCTTTACCCTGCTGGATGGAGCACAGGCAGTCGGCCTGCTGAAACTGCATTTCGCATCTCTCCGTGCCGATGCGCTGACCTTTGCCGGTCATAAAACGCTGTACGGTCCGTTCGGGGCAGCGGGATTTTTTCTGAAAAACGGTGTAGATCTAGATGTTGTCCTCGCCGGCGGAACCGGATCGCAGTCTGAAAGCCTTGAAATGCCGCGCACAATGCCGGGGAAAATGGAATGTGCCAGCAAGGACACCAATGCCATCTGCGGTCTTTACACGGCACTCGGCTGGCTGCCATCTGCCCGCACACTCAAGCGCGAGCAGGAGCTTACATCCCTTCTGATGGAGAGGCTCGAGGGTGTGGAAGGGATTGTACTCTATCGGGCGCCGGATCCTTCCTGCCAGGCGGGCATCGTTTCCCTCAATATGCCTGGGTTCACCTGTGGGGAAGCTGCTGCGATTCTTGATGCCAAATACGATATCGCCGTTCGTGCCGGGCATCACTGTGCAGCCCTGATTCATCGCCATCTGAAAGATGGGGCATTCAAGGGCACACTCCGTGTTTCTCTCGGTTATTTTACCCAGAAGGAAGAAATCGACCGGCTTGCCGAAGCTCTCACAGCTATCAGCCGTGATGATCTGAAAGACATTGATCTTGACGCCCTCCGCGGCCTCTGCTGAAAAAACCTTATAGTACCCTCGTCTACCCTCCTTGCATAAAGAGGGAGGGCCGCAAAGCGGCGGGGGATTGAAAGGACATCCAATGAAATATCCAAAACTGTTTAGCCCCGGAAAAATCGGCTCTCTTCGCCTCAAAAACCGCGCCGTTATGCCTCCTATGCAGGTGCTCTACGGTGAAAATGACGGTCATCCGGGTCTGCGAACGATTGCCTATTATGAAGAACGCGCCAAAGGCGGGGTCGGCCTTATCATCGTGGAGGCGACAGCCGTGGACGACATCAATAACACACTTTGGGATCATCAGCTCAGCCTGACTGCCAACCGCTATCGGACGGACTGGATGCTCCTCACGGAAGCCGTTCATGCGCATGACTGCCGCGTCTTCATACAGCTTCACCATTATGGCGCAAAGAGTGCGCCGACTCCTTCCGGTGCTCCCTGGGCGCCGAGCGAGATTCCCGCTCTGCCCGGAGGAAAACCCGGTCATGCGATGACTGTGGAAGAGATCAAAGTCGAGCAGCAGCGCTTTATCGATGCCGCTGTGCGGGCAAAGCAGTCCGGTTTTGACGGTGTGGAGCTTGCCGGTACGCACGGCTATCTGCTTCACCAGTTCCTCAGCCCCTATTACAACAACCGCACGGATGAATACGGCGGCTCCACAGAAAACCGCTGCCGTTTCTATACCGAGATGATCGAGGGCATCCATACAGCCTGTGGACGGGACTTTCCCGTCAGTGTCCGCTTTCCAGGTGACGAATTTACGCCGGACATTCCCGGCACGCTCACTGTTTCCGACGGTGTGGAAATCGCCAAGATCCTTGAGAGCGCGGGGGCGGACTGCCTGAATGTTTCAAACGGCAACAACTTCAATGCCAATGCCAATTGCGAGCCGTATTCCTATGTCTCTGGCTGGAAAAAACACGTTGCCAAAGCCGTGCATGATGCGGTGTCCATTCCCGTCCTCGCAACCAACACCATCAAAAGCCCGGAATTTGCCGAGCAGATGCTGGAGGAAGGGGTCTCCGACTTTGTCTGTCTCGGGCGTGCACTGATCGCCGACCCGATGTTTATGAACAAGGCATCCCGGGGCGATTCGCTGGGTATCCGCAAATGCCTCGGCTGCATGTTTTGCCGTGAACAACTCTATTCCCAGATGCCGATCCGTTGTGCGCTCAATCCGCGGACCGGGTTTGAATTTGCGGAGTCTGCCCTTCTCCCCAAAGACGGGGAGGGAAGGCCCGTTGCCGTGATCGGCGGAGGCCCGGCTGGTATGGAGGCAGCTGTGGTTCTTCGCGCAAGAGGCTTTGCCGTCACGTTGTTTGAAAAGGAAGAGCAGCTCGCCGGCAGCATGAATCTTGCCGACAAGTCCTACCATAAGGAAAAAATCTCCTTTGCCGCTCAGACCATGCAGGAGGAGCTCCGGCGTCTCGGAGTCAATGTTGTCACTGGTTGCCAACCTTCTGTAGATGAAGTGAAGGCCATGAACCCTGCAGGTGTCGTTGTAGCCTGCGGTGCTAAGCCGATCATCCCTGACGTGCCGGGCGTCAGCCTGCCGCATGTCGTAACTTCGCATGATGTGATTTCCGGCAGAGCTCAGGTATCCGGAAAAGCTGTTGTAGTCGGTTCCGGCATGACGGGGCTGGAGTGTACGGAAGGCCTCTGCATGTCCGGCTGTGAGGTTTCCATTGTCGAGATGCTTCCAAATGTCGGCGCGGGAATGTTTTCCGTAATTGTTGCTGACATGATGGAACGGATCCGTTCCTATCATCCCGGCATCTACACCTCTCACAAGCTCAAGGCAATCACAGAGCAGGGGGTTCTTGCCGAAGATCTCTCCACCGGGGAAGACCTCTTCCTTCCTGCTGATACGGTGGTTCTCTCTCTCGGTGTCAAACCGGATACGGAAACGGCCGAAGCGTTCCGCCAGGCGTTCGATCATGTCATAGTTGTCGGAGATAATGAAAAGAGCGGCCGTATTCCGCATGCCATCCGCGACGGATACAGCAAAGCCCGCAACTTCCTTGTCTGATTAATAAAAAAGGAGAATAAGATGGATATTGTAATTTCAAAAATGATGTCAAAACCTGACTTCCAGTCAGATTTCCTTGCCAACATTCTTAAAGCCAATGCCAACCCGGATATTATCACCTTTGCAGGAGGTCTGCCGAATGCGGTTTCTTTCCCCGTAGAGGCGATGGATCGCGCCGCCGATAAGGTCCTGAAAGAGAACGGCATTATGGCGCTGCAATACAGCGGAGCGCAGGGCTATCTCCCTCTTCGTCAGTTTATTGCCGAACGCTACCGGAAAAAGGGTATAGAGGTTGATGCCTCCCAGATCATCATCACAAACGGTTCACAGCAGGCGCTGGACATGTTCTCTGCCGTAATGATCGATCCGGGCGACAGGGTTCTTGTTGAAAACCCGAGTTATCTTGCTGCTCTGCAGACCTTCCACCTCTATGATCCTGAAATTGTTCCTGTCAGCCTGCGGGAGGACGGTATCGATGTCGGTGAGCTGGAAAAGGCCATTCGGGAAAATAGCCCGAAGTTTATGTATCTGATTCCGAACTTCCAGAATCCTACAGGCCTTACCTATACCGAGGAAGTGCGAAAAGCTGCTGCAGAAGTCTTCCGCAACAGCAATGTCATGGTTCTCGAGGATGATCCCTATGGCGAGCTTCGTTTCGCCGGTCAGGGAGGACACAGCTTTGGCTGGTATCTCGGCGAGCAGTGCTGCATGCTGGGCACTTTCTCAAAAATCGTCTCTCCGGGCATGCGTATCGGCTGGATTGCCTGCTGTGAAAAGAAAGTCTTTGACAAGCTCCTCGCGTATAAAGCGACGATGGACCTTCACACCAACATGTTCTGCCAGATGGTTCTCTTCCAGTATCTGCAGGACAACGACCTGGACGAGCATATTGCCCGCACCAGCCTGCTCTATAAACAGAAGGTTGAATTCATGCTCTCCTGCATTGATAAATACTTCCCCGAAGGAGTCTCCGTAACACGTCCGCAGGGCGGAATGTTCATGTGGGTGACCCTCCCCGATGGGATCAAAGGTGTTGATGTGCAGAATGCAGCTCTGAAAAAGGGTGTTGCTGTCACGGCGGGAGACCCGTTCTATGAATTTGAGCGGGATGTGCCCACTATACGCCTCAACTTCTCAAATGGTTCCGATGAATACATAGAAAAAGGAATCCGCATCCTCGGCGAAGTTATCAAAGAATTCATGAAGTAAAAGAGCGGTTTTCCGCCACGTTTCTTAGAAAGCATCCCGTGCAGTGTACTGAAACTGCACGGGATGCTATTTTAGAGTTTATAGTTTTCGGATGCGGTTTAGGGTGGTCTCCCGTTCGATAATTTCACAGTCCAGCTGAATCAGATGCTGATCGGACGGTATACCGTCGAGGATGCTGAGCATCTCCCGTGCACTTTTCTGGCCGATCTCAAAGAGAGGTAGTGCAACGGTGGAAAGCCTCGGTCTGCTTGCGGAAGAAATATCCCGGTTGTCGAAACCGATTAGCTGGATGTCCTGCCCGACGGTGATGCCGTGCAGGCTGCAATAGTCAAGCACGCCGGCTGCCATCAGATCATTCTGGGCAAAAACAGCTGTGACACCCTGCTCAATCAGTTCCCGGCTGAGGAGAAATCCGCTGTCCCTTTCCCAGTCTCCGACCACGGTGAGGGACGGATTGTACGGTACTCTGCGGTCAAAAAGAGCCTTCATATGACCACGGGACCGGTTTACGGTATGCGAACTGTCAGTCGGGCCGGTTATCATACCAATCTTTTCGTTCCCGTAATCCAGCAGTCGCAGCGTAAGATCGTAGGCGGCCTTTTCTTCGTTGTAAATGACGGAGGGGACACTTTCATCTTCGGAAATACAGTAGGCGCAGACAAATTTCGGTTCTGTATAATCGGAGAGTGAGACGACCACGTGGCTGTGACACCCGATATAGATGATCCCATCCACTTGTTTTGTAAGCATGTCTTCAACAGCTGAGTGAACAAGTGTAAGGCTTTCCTTCAGATCCCGGGGTCCGTTGCCGTAACGCTTGTAAAAACGGAGATTGCCGAGGATATAATGGTAATCCGACTCTTCCAGTGTCTGGGCAATACCGTCGACGATTTCCGGAGAATTAAAAACGGTGAGGTCCTCCGTAATGATGCCAATCGTCCGGCTATGCCCCTTCTTAAGATTTCGGGCGTTCAGATTAGGCCTGTAGTTCATGTCCTTCGCTACAGACAGGATTTTTTTCCTGGTTTTTTCATTAACGCCGTTTTTTCCGTTCAGGACCTTGCTGACCGTTGCAATGGAAACGCCGGCTTTCTCGGATATTTCTCGGATTGTTGCCATGCCTGACCTCCGTAGAAGCAGATTCTTATTCATCATAGCACACGAAAAAGATACAAGCAAATCAAAAGTGAAAATATGTGCAGAATGCACAAAAATATGAACTAAATTTTGTCAAAAACGTCTAATTTACAAGTGGAAAAAGAAAGAGTATGATATAGTAAACGTTTAATATAAAAGATCAAATAATTGGTCCTATATGAGGATTGAAAGCAGTATAAAGAAAACGTTTAACATACTGAAGAGGGGAGCACTATGAAACAGAAAAATATCCATTCTCCCGCTTTCAAGCGGATCACTGTGACAGATCCTCTTTTCAGCCATTATACTTCAATTGTTGCAGAGAAGCTGATTCCTTACCAGTGGAATGTTCTGAACGATTGTGAACCGGATACTGAAAAGTCTTTCTGTGTTGCCAATTTCCGTATTGCAGCCGGGGAGATGGAAGGCAGCCACAGAGGTATGGTATTCAGTGATACTGATCTGTACAAATGGATTGAAACGCTTGCCTATTGCCTTGAAAGAGGCGAGGCACTGGAGTATAAAGCGCATGCGGAAGAGATGATTGAACTGATCTCCCGCGCACAGGAATCTGACGGATATGTGAATACATATTTTTCTGTCAACTGTCCGGACAGGAAATGGACTAATTTTACCGAAGGACATGAGCTGTATTCTGCCGGTCATCTGATAGAGGCAGCGGTTGCGTATTTTCACGCAACAGGAAACAGACATCTGCTGGAAGTTGCCTGCCGCTTTGCCGATCTGATCTATATTAAATTCACATCGGGCGGAGAGTTTGAGAATGCCTGCCCCGGTCACCAGGAAATAGAGCTTGCACTGATGAAGCTCTCTGACTGTACGGGAGAAAAGAAATACGCAGATCTTGCAAGGCACTTCCTTGCAGTCCGCGGTAATTCTTCCAGATTTCTGGAGAAGAATCTCCGTGATCAGGGGAGGAACAGGATCTTTCCGGAGTTTGCCGATTACGATGCGCGTTATGCCCAGTCTCATCTTCCGCCGGCTGAGCAGACCACGGCCGAAGGGCATGCTGTCCGTGCGATGTATATGTTCTCCGCAATGGCGGATGTCGCTCGTACATACGGGGATGATGCCTTGGTAGAAAGCTGTGTCCGTCTCTGGAATAATCTGACACAGAAACGTATGTATATCACAGGGGGTATCGGATCTTCGGGTTATCTGGAGCGTTTTACTGTTGATTATGATCTTCCGAATGACAGGATGTATTGTGAGAGCTGTGCGTCTGTAGGCCTGATGATGTTCGGGCAGCGTATGGCAGCACTGACCGGAGATGCGACCTATTATGATGCGGTGGAACTTGCCCTTTGCAATACGGTTCTTGCCGGCATTGCTGCTGAAGGGGACAAATATTTCTATGTAAATCCCCTTGAAGTATGGCCGGATAACTGCCTTACGGGCACATCAATGGCACACGTCAAGCCGGTTCGCCAGCCATGGTTTGCCTGCGCCTGTTGCCCGGCAAATATTGCAAGAACGCTTGCTTCCCTCGGGCAGTATATCTATGCGCAGGATGAAAAAAGTGTTTATATCAACCAGTACATTTCTTCCGAACTCTGTTCAGATGTACGCGGTGCTGAGATTTCCATTAAGCTGCATTCCGATCTGCTGACGGACGGGAAAATCCAGATCCTGATCGGCTCGGATAAATCGCAGCCTTTCACACTGCGGATCCGGATTCCATCCTATCTCAAAAACCCCGCTTTCCTGTTTAATGGCAAAGCCATAACACCTGTCATCGAAAACGGATATGCCGTGATCGCCATTTCCAGAGAAGGGGAACAGGTACTCGAAATGCAGGGCAGTGTTGCGCCGAACTGGATGGCAGCCAACGCGAAAGTGCGTGCAGATGCTGGGAAAATTGCCCTGATGTACGGGCCTTATGTTTATTGCTTTGAAGAAGCGGATAACGGTTCCGGCCTGCCCCTGCTCTACGCATCCGGCTCCTCGTGCGCTGTTCCGGATGCTCCTGCGGAGGGGCTCCCGGGCAGTATGCCGACCCTTGTGGTGCAGGGAAAGCGGCTGGACAGTGGAGTCGGTGATGCATTGTACGGTTCTCCCTCTTTCCGTTTATCGGATGTTGAGCTGAAGGCGGTTCCCTATGCCCTCTGGTGTAACCGCACACCGGGTGAAATGATTGTCTGGCTCAATGCTGTCGTACCATAGGCGTAGAGATCGCCAGTCAAACTTTGAATTATGCGTTGGCAGGAAGTCAATGTGTAAGAAATATATCAATTAAGAAAGGAAAACAGATTATGAAGAAACTCCTTGCAATCCTGCTCTGTGTGCTGATGATTTCCAGCATCCTTGTTGTCAATGCAGCTGCCGAAGATGTGGTGGAAATCACCTATTCCTATTGGGGAACCCCCGAAGAGGCTGCTTCTGTTCAGGCTGTTGCCGACAAGTTCAACTCTGAACAGGATCGAATCCATGTCACTGTTCTGGCAATTCCAAATGAAGAGTACACAACCACGCTGAACTCTATGGCAGCAGGTAACCAGCTCCCTGACTGCGGTATCATGAATGAAAATGGTGTTCTGGACTTTGCTGCTGATGGTCTTCTGGCAGATATTTCCTCCATGTACGAAGGAGCAGCTTCCATGCCGTTGGATGCAATTACCTTTAAGGCAGACGGAAAGCCCGTAGCATATTCTGCGGCAAACGAGATCCTCTTCCTGTACTACAACAAGGATATGTTTGATGCTGCTGGTGTAGCGTATCCAGATCCGAAGACGCCGTATACCTGGGACGAATTTGTTGAGACAGCAAAGCTTCTCACGCTTGATGGGAACGGAAACAATGCTGCATCTCCTGATTTCGATGCAAACAATATCGTTCAGTACGGCTGCAATGTTGATAACTGGACCTGGCAGCTCGAAGTATGGGCGCTGTCCAATGGCGGAGCCTGGTTTGCACCGGACGGTTCTGCCTGCACGATCAACACACCGGAAGTAGCAGAATCCATCCAGAATGTTGCTGATCTGTATCTTGTTGACCATGTTATGCAGTTCCGTGACGGTCTTGAGGACTCCGGTGTTCAGTCCACCATTGCAGCAGGCAATGTTGCTATGGCTACCGGTGGTACCTGGAACGTAGGTACCTGCATGAATCTTGCAACATTCCCCTATGGTGTCGCGCCTCTGCCTGTTATGAAGGAAGAAGTCACTATCTGCACCGGAGGCCCGCAGGTCGTGTTTGCCCAGGGGAGCCATCAGGCCGAAGCAATGGAATTCATTAAGTGGTATACTCAGGAAGAGAATAGCTGGGATTCACTCATTGCTACCGGTATCTGGATGCCGATTCTCGAAGAATACTATGTGAACGAAGAACTCACCCACAAGTGGGTGGACAACCCGAACTTCAGCATGGGCTATGAAAACTTTAAGACTTCCGTCGTTGACTATGCACACGACTATGCCGTTTCCACCTGCTGGTACTATGTCCCGCATACAAACGAATTCCTGGAGTATCTCCGTTCCGAGCTTGGTTCTGTCTGGACAGGTGATATCTCAGCAGCAGATGCACTCAATCATGCTGAGGCTCATCTGATTGAAATCTTCGAAGGCTATTGATCCTATCTGATTGATTTTCCATCCATTTCTGTTTCGGGTGTCCGTCCCTCGGCGGGCGGGCACCTGTTTTTGTCTTGAATGAGACTCCCGTTAATTGATAACACCACGGAATCGAGGTGAAAGCATTGGCCAGACGTCCGAAACACCGCAATGCGCTTTTGCGGAGTGAAACGCGCACGGCCTATTTATGCCTGATCCCGTCCATCATTGGTCTGATCTTTCTGACGTATATTCCTCTGATGGAGGTTTTCGGCCTGAGTTTTTTCAGCTGGAAGGGCAACGGGTTTACCGGCTTTAAATTTGTTGGACTGGATAATTATATCCGTCTCCTGACGACAGACCCGTATTTTAAGCAGTCTGTTCTGGTTACAATTTATTATACTTTTATGGCAGTTATCGGGAGTATGATCTATTCTCTGATTATTGCACTGCTGTTAAATCGGAAAATTCCTGCGCGGGGGTTCTGGCGGGCTATTTTCTATCTGCCCTACCTTTTGCCTGCTGTAGCAGTTTATCTTGGATGGAACTGGCTTTATAATATCAATTACGGCTTGTTCAACTTCGTTCTTAACCGTGTCTTCGGTTTGCCGAGAGTCGGCTTCATCAATGATGCCAAACTTGTTGCGCCGTCTCTCGCTTTGATCTCCGTCTGGCTGTCGGGAAATCTGATCGTAATCTTTCTGGCAGGGCTTCAGAACGTGCCGAGGACGTATCTGGATGCTGCCGAAGTTGATGGTGCAAACGCATGGCAGCGCTTCTGGTTTATTACGATTCCTGTCATGAGTCCGATTATTTTTTATAATCTGCTAATGGCGCTGATTACAAATCTGCAGGTTATCACGCCTGCTCTTGCTCTTACAAAAGGCGGTCCGGGGTCTTCTTCGCGTTTCGTTTCGTATGTCATGTACCAGTACGCCTTTGAAAACCGGAAGTTTGGATATGCTGCGGCAGTATCGGTTATGTTGTTTATTCTGATCGGTATCTTTACAGCAATCCTGTTTGCTACCAGCAGGTCCTGGATGTTCCAGCAGGGAGGCGATGACAATGAATAAATCATCCAGCCTTTCCGGAAAACGGAACAGGGAGAAGGTTGTCAATACCGTATGCTTTGTTCTGGTGATCTTCTTCTCGGCTTTGTGCCTTCTGCCGATTTGGTGGATTTTCCGATCTTCTCTGATGACGAACAACCAGCTCTATTCAAACAATGTGCCATTTTTCCCGCCTGACTGGCTTTTTTCCAACTATCCTCAGGCGCTTAAGAACTTCCCGTTTTGGACGTATCTGAAGAACACCATGACGATTATTGTCCCGTCTGTGATAGCGGGAACGGTAACTGCGGTTTTGGGCGGATATGCATTTGCCCGGATGCGTTTCCCGGGAAAGAGGTTTCTATTCACTCTGGTGATCGGCTCCATGTTTCTTCCTGTTATGGTTACTCTGATTCCCCTTTATATCATGTGGACGAATATTCTGAAACTCAACGGTACATACTGGCCGCTGATTTTGCCCTATTTTTGCGGCGGCGGAGCCTTTAACATCTATCTGATCCGACAGTTCATTCTGACGATTCCGCGGGAACTGGATGAGGCAGCGACGATTGACGGAGCCGGGCATTTCAGGATTCTGCTTAGTATTATCGTCCCGGCTATTAAAGCTGCAATGATAGTTGTAGCGCTTCTGCTCTTCACGCAGATGTGGAATGATCTGATTCAACAGTCGCTGTATATCCATGATGCAAAAAGGTTTACGATCGCTTTGGGACTTTCGCAATTCAAGGGTTCCCTGAAACAGGATTATTCCGCCATTATGTGTGCAACCTGTATGTCTTTTGCACCCGGTATTCTGTTTTACCTCATGGGGCAAAAGTATTTTGTAGAAGGTATCGCACTCACTGGCTTGAAAGGTTGAACCATGAAACGCTTTGAAAGAGAGGGAAAAGGAGAGCCAGCACCGTCATCCGGCCTGGCGCGCTGCGGAGTGATGGCTTACACGCACTTCTGGAAACTGGTCGCTGTCAATCTTCTTTTTGTACTCTTTTCTTTGCCGGTCGTTACTCTCCCGGCGGCGTTTACAGCGCTGGACAGAGTGTGTATTATCATCTATCGGGACGGTAATATATTTCTCTGGGATGAATTCTGGAAGGAATTTCGACGGAGTTTTTTGCGTACGCTGGTGCCGGGTTTTTGCTTTGCACTGCTTCTGTTTGGCGGCTACTTTTTTATGAGCCTTGGAAACGGAAATCTGCAGCTGGGCTTTGTTGCCATGTTGTTCTGGGCGGTTGGGATTTTCATGGCAATGACAGCGCTGCTTGTAGGAGAAGTGTTTTTTATCCTGATTTCTGTTCTGGAGATCAGGAACTTCGATGCCATGAAAAACGCTTTGATTCTCTCTCTGGCAAGACCTGCCCGATCATTGGGAATTCTCCTCATCCTGCTTGCTTTGTTGTTTGGTGCTATGGCGCTAATGCCGTTTAGCCTGCTTTTACTTGTTTTCATCGGGGTAGTCCTGGCTCAGTATCCCGTTTGCTGTCTGATGTATGACCTGGTAGAGGAATTAATTCTGATTCCTTTTCAAAACCGGAAAGACAAGGCATAAGTTTTGCTCATATGCTCCTTTAACCTCCTTAAAAAATCATCCCGTGCAGTGTCATTTTACTGCATGGGATGATTTTATATCAAACAGATTGTATTGTTAGAAGAGGGGAGCCTGAGTGCTTATTTTCTTACCTGGCCGGTACCCTTGATGACATACCGGTAGGTGTTCAGTTCTTCGAGCCCCATCGGCCCGCGGGCGTGAAGCTTTTGCGTGGAAATCCCCATCTCACAACCGAGGCCGAACATTCCACCGTCCGTAAAGCGTGTGGAAGCGTTGATGTATACAGCAGCGCTGTCTACATTGGCAGCAAAGTAGTTCGCATTCTCCTCACTGCACGTGACAATTGCTTCACTGTGGTGTGTAGAATGCTGCGCAATATGCTCCACTGCTTCCCGTACGTCCGCCACTACCTTGACGGCAAGGATATAATCGAGAAATTCCGTGTCAAAATCAGAGGGGGAAGCAGGCGTCCCGTCGATAATAGCTGCTGCCTCTTCACTGAGCCTCAGCTCAACCGGCACGATGCCGGCAGCTTTGCGGTCATCTACCAGCAGCTTCTTCAGCTTCGGGAGAAATGCCTTTGCGATTTCTCTGCTGACAAGGCAGATTTCTTCCGCATTGCAGACTGACGGCCGCTGTGTTTTGGCATTTTCTATGATCCGCAAAGCCATTTCCTGGTCTGCATCTGCATCCACATACACGGTACAGATACCCGTACCCGTTTCAATACAAGGGACGGATGCATTTTCCAGACAGTTGCGAATGAGCCCGGCACCGCCACGCGGTATCAGCAGGTCGACCATTCCTTTAGCCTGCATCAGCTCGAGAGCACTTTCGTGACCGATATCGTCGATAATATTGATCAGCTCAGCCGGTAGGCCTTCTTTCTTCAATCCGTCCTGCATGGCTTTTACGATAGCATGGGAAGAACAGTAAGCTTCCTTTCCTCCGCGCAGAATACACACATTTCCGCTCTTAAGACAGAGCGCTGCTGCGTCAGAAGTTACGTTTGGCCTGCTTTCATAGATTATGGCGATGACTCCGAGGGGAACGGCAATTTTCTTCAGCTCGAGTCCGTCAGCGGTCGTACGCTCCGTGAGGATTCTTCCTACGGGATCTGGCAAAAGTACAACATCACGGATACCATCTGCCATTCCCTGAATGCGGCTGCGGGTAAGCAGCAGACGGTCAAGCTTCACATCACTGATTTTACCTTTTGCAGCGTCCATATCCCTGGCATTTTCTGCCAGAATCTGCTCTGCCTGTTCTTCTATGGCACATGCCATGGCAAGAAGGGCATTGTTTTTCTGTTCACTGCTGAGCTGGGCAAGGCATTTCTTTGCACCAACGGCATTTTGGATAATGTCACATGTTTTCATGGTTCAGTACCTTTCATAATATATATAATTCGTCATTGTTTCTTGGCAAAAAATCTCGTTCCAACCGGTTCGCCGTCAGCAATTCTGTACAGAAGATTCGGATCTTTCCCGTTCATGATGATCATGTCGCTTCCGCTGTCCATGCACATTTTGGCTGCGGTGAGCTTTGTCACCATTCCGCCCGTGCCGAAAGCGGAACCGCGGCCTCCGGCTGATGCCATTATCTGTTCATCCAGCTCGTGCACTTCAGCGATCAGCTTTGCTGTGCTGTCCTGATGCGGGTCAGCGGAATACAGCCCGTCGATGTCGGAAAGAAGTACCAGAAGATCGGCTTTTATACTCACGGCTACAATGGCTGCCAGGGTATCATTGTCACCGATGACGATCTCTTCTGTGGCGATCGTGTCGTTCTCATTGATAACCGGGATGACACCGAGTTCCAGCAGGCGGTTCAGGGTGTTGATGAAATTCTCATAACGGTCTTCATGCTTGACGTCCGATGCGGTAATAAGAATCTGCGCTACCGTATGGTTATATTCCGAGAAGAGTTTATCATACACGTACATCAGTTCGCACTGGCCCACGGCTGCGGCAGCCTGTTTCGTTGCCATGTCATCCGGCCTTTTCGAAAGGGAGAGTTTGCCGCATCCCATCCCGATCGCACCGGACGAAACTACAATCACCTGAATCCCCGCATTTTTCAGGTCACTGATAACCTTGCAGAGTTCTTCCACCCTTCGAATATTCAGACGTCCGCCGGCATGCGCCAGAGTAGATGTGCCGATTTTTATGACAAGTTTCATTGTTTATTCCTTTCTGCCACTACAGGGTACTGCTTTTATCTTTCTTTAGTCAGGAAATCCACTTTTCAATCAGGACAAGCTGCACATCCGGAATCCCATTGAAGACTGTCGGTACAACAGCAATTTCCTGATAGCCGAGTTTCTGATACATCTGCCGAGCCCTGATGTTTTTTGCATTGGTGTCGATCCGCAGTTCCGGGCAGTTGTGCTCCTTCGAATATGCCTCGTAATAAGCGACGAACTGTTTTCCCAAGCCCCTTCCGGAAGCTTTGGGAGAGATGACCAGTGTATGCAGTACACAGACCTGCTCGTCAGGAACCTGATGTACCCAGGGCGCTCCCGCATAAACGTCAACCTGAAGTTGATTGATCACCGCTGCACCGTGTATTTCCCCCTCCTCTTCCAGCACGAATAGATCTCCGCGCTCCAATGCTGCCTCAGCTGTTGCCTGTACAGGATAAATCCCGCGCAGCCATCCCGTGGTCAAAAGTCCGTCAGCTTCCGCATCATGGATTTCGTTATAGATCTTCCCGATGCCGGGAAGATCGGCTGATTCTGCTTTCCGGATATTCATAGCGCCTCTCCGTTTCTGCTGATTGAACTGAGAAGGAACAGGGTTCGTCTATATTCTAACCGATGCCAATCTCCAATGCAAGGAAAAGTTGCCGGAACAGGGTACCGGCAACTCTGAATGATTATTTACTTATTTGTGGGAAAGCCCTGCAGGGAGGCGGTATTCTCAGGTAGCCCAGCTTGCATAATAATCCGAGTAGTCGGCACCCTGCGATCTGGCCTCAAAGGTTCCCATGAGTTTGCTCATAACCCGATCAAAATCCTCCGAACCTTCTTCATAAGGGGTCGGGCAATAGTTGTTGTAATTGGCATAGGCGTTATAGTCAACATTTTTTCCGGCTTTATAGCGCGCCATGGCGCTTCCGCCATCCGTATTGCTGCTGACGCAGCAGGGGATACACTCAAACCCGTCATAGCTGATGGATCCGTCAAGATCCCGTTTGATAATTACCTGGACAATAGCTGTGTCCGGATCGGAAGGCTGCGTATTCCCGCCAAAGACCCAGTTACCGAGCGAATAAAGGATAATTTTACCATTATAGATTTCGATCGGCTGCAGGCAATGCGGATGTGTGCCGTAAACAATGTCAGCGCCTGCATCAACACAGGCGTGTGCAAGGGACGTCTGGTTGTCGTTGGGAGAGTAGTAAAGCTCCTGCCCCCAGTGGAACATGCAGATCACGATATCGGCGCCTTGTGCCCGCAGTGTCTGTATGCCTTCAACAGCTTTATTTTTGTTCGGCAGCAGGTCGTTGCCGGACGTCCAGATTCCGAGCCTGAGGCCGTTTTCCGTCGTGACCAGCTGGCCCTGATTTTCATACCCATAGGGGAGGCCGGCTTCATCCAGAACCGCCTGTGTGCTATCCACGCCTGCCTGATAAAAGTCCAGCGCGTGATTGTTGCACATGGTTACAAAGTCAACGCCGCCCTCTGTGAGGATATTTACATACGCTGCTTTTGCCAGGAAAGGGAAGGTAGTTGCCGTATAGTCATACGCAAGCTTTGTGTCCGAAAAGGAACATTCCAGATTCGCAAGTGTATATTCGTCATCCGTAAATATTTTGACTGTATTCCGGTAGGGATAACCATAATCGTCACCAACGGTGAGCGGTAGACCGACCGGGTTGTTTAAAAAATTGGACGTAGCCCAGAGCGTGTTGTCTCCGATAAACGAGAGCTTGAAATACTCAGGCTGCGGTTCGGGAGTGGGCTCAGGTGTAGGGGGAGGAGTCGGGGATGGGGTTGCTGTTGGCGTCGGAGTACTCACAACCGTTTCGAAAGATGCCTCTTCTGCCACGACGTTCTGGGACGGAGCGAAATCTCTCTGGACCGACTGCTCCACAAAATCAGCCGTAATCTCTGCCTGCTGTTCTCGCAGCTTTACCACCATAAGCAGCAGAAAGACCACAAGTGCCAGCATCAGCAGCTCCAGAATTACAACCAGGATTTTCCCGGCCAGTTCACCTTTTTTCCGTTTTTTGGGCTTCGGATTCTTCATGAACGAATCTTCTTATTCTCAGTGAATCGGAATCATTTTACCGTGCACAACAAAGCGTGCATCATCGTATTCATACGTGCAGGTGGAAAGCGTGAGAATCTGGTCGCCGGGCTTTACAGAGACATTGGATTCAAACGCTGACTGGCTGATGATGGAATCCAGCCATGCCTGATTCTCTTCTGCCGACGCAAAGGAGATCTTATACGTATCGGAGTTCATATCGGTCACATAGGCCGAGAAGAGCTCGATGCGGTAATTCTGATCAGGCGTGTTGAGGTAAAATATCGGGTGCTGGTTGTAGGTTTCCTGCTTGGAATAGTCAATGAGCTTGGCAAACATCTTGCCGTCATTCATATGGTGGCCGTAGATGATGTTGTTGGTATCCTTGAAGCCCTTCTGGTTCATGCATTCAACAAACAGTGTGCCGTAAGAGCTGTAGTTGCCGTCTATATCCTTGTGGAGATAAAACATGTTGTCTTCCGTCTGCACAACTACATAGTTGATTACCGTATCCGGGCAGTAGATCCATGCAGCAGCATCGCCGTTGCGCTCCTTAAGAGAAGCAAAATCAACGTTGATAGGGGATACTTCATCGTCAAGCACAACCTGATTTTCAGCCGAAGTTGTTCCTTCAGCAGGTGCATCCGTCGGTGTGACGGGCACAGCGGTTGCTTCCGCAGGCTTTACATAAGTGTTCTGGACTTCTTTGGCATTCTTATTGGACTGGTAATATCCACCCGGCGCAAAGACCGTCTGATAAATCTTATAACCGCTGAAAAGAAACACTGCGATAAAAACAACGCAAAGGATTGTAAAGAGAATTCTTACAGGTTTTTTCATCTCAAACCCTCCGTAAAAAATTTCACCTTATTATACTATGCATTTCCCAAAAAAGAAAGCACTGAAATGTGAATGAAACGAAAACAAAAACAGCCTTGTCAATTCGACAAGGCTATGGAGGTGCCACCCGGATTTGAACCGGGGAATCGTGGATTTGCAGTCCACTGCCTTACCACTTGGCTATGGCACCAAAAAAATGGAGCGGCTTACGAGGCTCGAACTCGCTACCTCCACCTTGGCAAGGTGGCGCTCTACCAGATGAGCTAAAGCCGCAAGATGGTGCCTCAGGCCAGAGTTGAACTGGCGACACGCGGATTTTCAGTCCGCTGCTCTACCTACTGAGCTACCGAGGCATAAAAAACTGTGGTGGGAACAACTGGACTCGAACCAGTGACCCCCTGCTTGTAAGGCAGGTGCTCTAACCAGCTGAGCTATGCTCCCGCGCGACAGCTTTGTTATAATACTAAAAAATGCTTTACT
>JAGCAN010000161.1 GCA_017652685.1 Oscillospiraceae bacterium | reverse complement strand
CGAAAGACGCCGATCCTGCAGATCCCCTATACCTATGTATACGGGATCGGCCCTGTCAGCGCCGTGCTGATGATGATTTCCTATACCGAGCAGGCAATAAAGGCTCTTGTGAGGTCTATTGAAAACATAGGGGACAGCAGTATTACGGTTACGACTCCCACAGTGCCGGATTATCAGAGACCTTACAAGGACCCTTTGGAAGATCTTATCAACGGAGTTGCGGAAGGCGATGCCGCTCGACAGTTGGAAGAACTGGCTAAGGGATCGTCATGGAATGAAATAGCTTCTTCGCTTGAAGAATTTGCGAAGGAAACCGGAGTTTCTGTCAGCCTCAGCTTGGATACACAGGGCTTTAAAACGGCTGTCCATAACATGTTTGGCGAAGCTGCTTATCTTGGTGCGTCTGTAGCAGATTCCGTTACCTCTCTTGCCCAAAACATCAATGATATTACTCGTCAAATGGGCTATATCATGAACATTCTGTCCTCGATAGCTGCGGACACGGGGGACCTTGTCACGCGCAAAGATCTTTCGTTGGAAAAAGCGTATGAGCGCAACGAAGGAGCTGTTGCCCGTTGTATGAATGAGGGTTCTGTGCAAGCGGAAACCAATGCCGGAGGGATTGTCGGTTGTGTTGGTTTTGAACTTGCATTTGATATGGAGGATTCGCTCAACACCTCCGAACTTTTGACCTTGCATGCCGAGCAGACGCTCTTTGCTGTGATTCGTGCCTGTCGAAACAGTGCTGAAGTTGTTTCGCGCAGTGATACCGCAGGCGGTGTTTCAGGGCGTATGGATGCCGGCGCAGTGATTGACTGTATAGCATCCGGTCATATCACTGTCCAGAACGGCGACTATGCAGGCGGTATTGCTGGCCTTTCGAAGGGCACCGTCAGCAGGTGTTGGAGCCGCGTCATGGTGGAAGGGCGTCGTTATGTGGGAGGGGTCGCCGGGTTCGGCCGGGATCTGATGGGGAACCGTACCTGGACACAGATATCCCGCGCTTCGGAATATCAGGGTGCTGTGGCGGGCTGGGCGGAAGGTACGGTTAGTTATAACCAGTATGTTGACTCCTGGCCGGAAGGGGTTGACGGTGTAAGCCGTGCCGGGCAGGCGGATTTGATTTCCTCGGAAGAGTTCCTCTCACAGGGAAGCGCTCCGGCAGGCTTTGAGACCGTCACCGTTACTTTTTATGTGGAGGATACTGCTGTTCAAACGCTTAAAATTCCCTTTGGAGGGGCCGTCGATGTGCTTCCGGAGGTTCCGAACCGCGGCAGTGCAGCATGGGAGTGGAATTCTTTCGACAGGTCTCATATTTTCGGTGATACGGAGGTACGGGGAAGCTATATCTCTCCGCGTACGGCTATCGCCTCGGGAGAACCTGTTCCGCTCTTTTTGGTGGAAGGACAGTTTTATGAGTACCAGGCATTGACTGTTCTTCCGTTTGATGGAACGGAAAGCCATCCTCAGGCAGTTGCAGGATATACGCTCTCCGTCAATGACTATTCCGGGGACCTCACTGTACGCATGCGTACGCAGGGGCCTGTGGATCTCTTTCAGGCGCGGGACGGCTACGAACCGGAAAAGATTTCAACCCGTACAGACGGGCAGTATCTCGTTTTCTCCCTTCCTAATGGTGGCAGCGTAGTCTGCGTAGAGCGGGAAGAACACGACAGAACCCGTCTTGCGGTTCTGATTATTGCTGTTCTGCTGGAAGGTATTCTTATTATCCTTCTGGTTCGAAAATTCAAACGCCGTAGGCTGAAACAGGGGTCCACACCGGGAGAAGCGCAGTAAACAATAGAGGTAAAACAAAAAGCACAGAGCGGGAAGTTGTCTTGGAGTTCCCGTTCTGTGCTTTTCTGTATTATAGTTATAGTTTTACCTGGTTGGGTCAATCACGATTTTGCAGATATTTTCACCGTTGAGCATCATTTCAATTGCTCGGTGGATTTCACTGAGTCCGAGCCGGTCTGTAACCATCCGGTCAAGCCCGAGATCCTTCCAGTTATCCTCCACAAAACGGACGCCCTCTTCAAAGTCCTTCTGGTCATACAGGCGGTTGCCGATCAGAGTGATTTCTTTGAAGGAAATTTTTCCGAGGATGAACTGGTAGGCATCTCCGGAGAGATTCAGGCTCATCAGCTTCCCGCCGCAGCGGCAGAGATCCGGCATTTGCAACACGCAGGAAGCAGCTCCTGAAGTATCATAGACCATGTCAAACCCGCTGCCGCCTGTTACCTCCTGCATAAGATCAAGGGCATCCGTAACGGAAGGATTGATGGTCTCAATGCCCATGCTTTCCACAAACTGGCGCCGTTTTTCATTAATCTCGGAGATGATCACCCGCTCACAGCCGGCGGCTTTTGCGAACAGTGCAATGTAAAGGCCGACGGTTGCTCCGCCGGAGATAAAAACTTTATCTCCTTTCTGGAGTTTTGAATTGACCATTACATGTGCGCCGACAGCAAAAGGTTCGCCCAGAATAGCAACTTCATCCGGTGTTTCGTCTCGCACGGCAACGAGCTTGTCCACGGCAACTTTGGTATATTCAGCAAAACCACCGTCAACATGGATGCCGAGCAGTTTGAGATTCTCACAGACCCAGGTCATCCCACGGCGGCATGCTGAACAGTGACCGCAGGAAATGATAGGATTCATCAGCACACGCTGTCCGATGCGGAAGGAGCCCGTGTAGCCTTCCGGCAGGGACTCAATTGTGCCGAGAATTTCATGACTGAGTACAGTAGGCACCGTGGCAGTCATATGCTTACCTTTGTAGACAACAATATCGCTTCCGCATACACCACTGCGGATCACTTTGATCAGTGCTTCATTAGGCCCGGGACTCGGAACGGGAATGTCACATAATTCAAGATCGAACCAGTTTTTTAATACGGCTGCTTTCATAACAGAATCCTTTCTTTATTTATACTTTTTTTCGACTTTTGAATAAACTACAGGAACCTTTTGTTCTTTATAGTTCACGCAGGATCAGGGTCGTTTCCCCGGGGTTCATTCCGAGCTCGACCCGCCGGACTTTCGGATGATTTTTGTAGTGTGCTCGTACAGCATCCCGCAGCACGGTTCCGCTGTGGAATCCATGGATGACTCTCAGTTGATAAACGGAGCTGTCTGTCTTGCGGAGTCTTGCATCAATTGCGGTAATTGCCTGCACTTTTGTCATATTGTGCACGTCAATTTCCTGAAAAGCCCTGGATATTCCTTGTCGCATTGATATTTCTCTTCCCTTAAAGGCTTGCAATCAGCTGATCCACATCTTCCTTTCGGGTAGCCCAGCTGGTGGCAATCCGCATGATGATGCGGTTTTCGTCGAGGTTTTCCCAGAAGCCCAGTTCAACCTTGTCGGATAAGGCTGCCAGCTGTGCCTTGTCGAGTTCAATAAAAATCTGGTTGGTCGGGGAGGGGATAGCCAGTTTATATCCCTTGTCGTAAAGTGCATTTCGTATTCTGCCTGCTGCCTCAATGGCTGTCTGCCCGATTTTTTCATAGAGGTTGTCAGTAAACAGCGTCTCAAATTGGATTCCGGCAATACGCCCTTTTGCAAGCAGAGCTCCGTGCTGTTTGATTATTGTGAAAAAGTGCGGAATGAAGTTGTGCCGGGGAACAACAACAGCTTCCCCAAACAGAGCACCGCATTTCGTTCCCCCGATATAGAAAGCATCACAGAGCGCTGCAAGATCCGGCAGAGTAACGTCATTCTCCGGGCAGGCAAGGGCGTAGGCAAGCCTTGCCCCGTCGACGTAAAGTGCGATCTGATTCCTGTGGCAGATCTCGCTGATTTCTTTCAGTTCAGAGAGAGAATAAAGTGTTCCGTATTCTGTGGGCTGGGAGAGGTAAACCATCCCGGGCATGACCATGTGTTCATGAGTTTCATCCTTCCAGTAACGGTCAAGGTAATGGCAGATATCCTTTGCGGAAAGCTTCCCGTTTGTTTGCGGAAGTGGCAGGACTTTGTGTCCGGAGGCTTCAATAGCACCGGCCTCATGGATACTGATGTGGCCGGTTTCCGCGGCCAGTACACCCTGATAGGAATAAAGGATAGCATCAATAACGGTTGCGTTGGCTTGTGTACCGCCTACGAGGAAAAAGACAGCGGCTTCCGGTGCCCGGCAGGCAGAACGGATCTTGTTTCTTGCTGATTCCGAGTACGTATCCGTCCCATACCCGGCGGATTGTTCCAGATTGGTTTCCACTAATCTCTGAAGAATGGCAGGATGTGCCCCTTCAAGATAATCAGAACCAAAGGACGGTCTCTTTGCAATGCTCATGCTGATGTCCTCCTTGAATTAGCGATCATGATGGTGCTATTGTACGGCATATGTTGACAAAAAGCAAACAGCAAATTATGATATAGAAAGAATTGTTTTCCGGGAATGAAAAGGAGTCTGGTTTTATGAGCAAAAGCAACACCATGGAGCGCTTCGGCGATATTCTGGACTATGTTTGCTGGCGCGGGGACATCTCTTTCGCGGAAGATCCCTGGAATGAAGTGGACAGTCTCATTATGGCTACCATCGTGTATTCCAATTTTGGGGAGAATGAGGTCCGGTTCGGAAGCGGCAGGGATCTGACGATTGGTGAGGTGATTGCAAGGGATTTGCTGAACCGGTATCCTCAGGCAGAGATGAAATATGCGGAAGGCAGCGGTAGGCTACTGCTGGAAGAAATGGCACGCAGCAGGAGGTTTCAGAGCATTCGGGTGCTGGATCAGGTCAATGATGTGGATGAAAAGCGCGGCATCCAGTTCTCGGCGGCGACGTTTAAAATACCGGGCGTAGGGGTGATGATTGGGTTCAGAGGGACGGATTCCTCTCTTGTTGGCTGGAAAGAAGACTTTATGCTGGGCTACGAAACACCTGTGCCGGCACAGCTCGCTGCGCTTGATTATCTGAAAAGGGCTGCAGAAGAAATGACCGGGTCTCTGTCTCTCTGCGGCCACAGCAAAGGTGGCAATCTGGCTTTGTATACCGCAGCCCATACCGATGCGGAGACTCAGGCAAGGCTGCAGGCTGTTTATTCCTTTGACGGTCCGGGTTTGGATGATGAAACAATAAAATCGGATGGATATCGGCGCATTCGGGGCAGGGTACATGCCATGGTTCCTTTGGAATCAGTTATTGGGCTGCTGCTGAATTATTATCCGAACTACCGGGTAGTGGGATCTACGGAAACTTCTCTCAGGCAGCATGTCCCGTACACCTGGAAAATCATGGGGAACCGGTTTCTGGAGTCAGACACGGTATCAAAAAAAGCACAGGTGCTGGATCATTCGCTCCATGAGTGGCTGAAAACCTGCACGACAGAACAGAGGGAAATCCTTGTCACAACGCTGTTCACGCTGCTGGGCAGGGCGCAGAACAGAAAAGGGTCCCCCAGAAGCGAGATCGCAGTGGAGAATCTGGATGAAGTCTCTACACAGAAAATGATGGCGATCTTTTACAGGCTTTTGACGATACATGTAGGGAACTCTTTTGGGGAGAAAATACGGAAGCCTCTCGCTATGGCAGCAGGAGAACTGCGCCTGAAAAGTAAAAATAGGCCGGCACTCTTCCTCCGTTCCAATCTCGTTAACATTGACAATCGCGGCTATGGGTTCGGCGAAGTGATGGAAGACGTCGGAAATATGGCGGAATATACAGGGTTGAACCACAAGGACTCGATTCATCTCCAGCTGATAGCCGAAGAAATGCTTGGCATGGTTCGCAGTGTAACCGGAGAATGGAATGCTGCGTTCCGGATTCTCTGTGAGGGGAATCAGTTTCAGATGCTTTTGACCGCCAGAACGCTTATGGATGAAAGAAAACGGGCGCTTCTGACAGCTTCTTCAGTCCTGAAAAAGGAAGATATGGGCAGTTTCCAGAAAAAACTCCGTTACGATTTTGAACAGGCGCTGCTCTCAGAGACAGATACGGAATATGAACTGCTGCCCGCTGAAAAACAGACAGGGCGGGGTGGAAGCAATACAGCCAAAGAAAGATGGGTGCGTTTTGAACAGTCTGTTTTATATCGGCTGGCGGACAGTATCCGAATCACGATTCATGGAGGAGTTGTTTTCCTGACGGTCTCCAAATCCTTTGCTATGACGAATATGAAAACGGCGGTCATTGACGTCGACAGCCGGGGATATGGCTTTCAGGATGCGATGGAGGAAACCCGAAAAATGGCAGAATGCAATGCACTTGGCAGAGAGGATTCTCTGCGTCTGCAGCTGTTTACGGAAGAGATGCTGAATATGATCCGTACCGTGGCGGGCGATGTGAAGGCATCCTTCTGGATAGAGCGGGAGGGAAGCCGATATGACCTGCTGCTTACGGCGAATACGGTTATGAACAGGAGAAAAAGGGAACTTCTGATAGCCTCTGCAACCTCTGGAGAAAATGATGCCTCCAAAGGCTTTCTGGGAAGGCTCCGAAATGCTTTTGAGCAGGCAATGGTTTCGGATGAGCGCAGCAACCGGATTTATTATAAAAAGGCACAGGAGCTACACGCTGACCGGAGTGCAGAAGAATGGGATCGATATGAGCAGTCGGTTTTGCAGAAGCTTGCCGATGAAGTAAAAATATCCATTCGTGGAGATGAAGTAAAAATGACCGTCAGCAAATCATTTTAAGCGTTGCTGAACAGTCTTAAAGAATAAAAATCAATTCTGAAAGGAGAAAACAGATGAGCAAATCGTACAGATCGCAGTTGGTTGGTTGTTTTGGGAATCCAGTTGATGAGAATCCGACGGGAGTTATGGAAGAAGCGGCGTTCAGAGAAAAAGGGCTGGATTTCAGATACCTTACAGTTTTGGTAAGGAAGGAAGATCTGGGGAAAGCCATGGATGGGGTCCGGGCCTTTAACATGCGAGGGGTGAATCTTACGATACCGCATAAAGTGCGAGTTCTTCAGTATCTTGACGATTTGTCGGAAGCAGCTCGAATTACAGGTGCGGTGAATATGGTCGTAAATAACGATGGAAAGCTCTGGGGTGAAAACACGGATGGAAAAGGATTCCTGATTTCCTTGCAGAAAGAAGGGATTGACGTTAGTGGGAAGAGAGTTGTTGTCTTAGGGGCTGGTGGAGCTGCAAGGGCAATAAGCGTGGAGTGTGCGCTGGCAGGAGCTGAGCGGATTACGATCATAAACAGGAATCCGCAAAGAGGAGAAGAACTTGTCAGCCTGATAAACAGCAAAACAAAGGCAAGTGCGCAGTTCCTGCCATGGGTTGACGGAGTCGATGTTCCGGAGAAAACGGATATTCTGGCAAATGCTACATCTGTGGGGCTGTTTCCGAATACCGACTGTAAGCCGGACATCTGTTATGATACAATAACAGATCGCATGGTGGTAACGGACGTTATTTTTAACGATCCGAATTCACTGTTTCTCGGGGAAGCAAAAGCGAGAGGTGCAAAGACAGTAAATGGGTTGGGGATGCTTGTCGAGCAGGGAGCGCTGAACTTTAAGCTTTGGACCGGGGTTGATGCTCCGGTTGAACTAATGACGGAAGTCTTGAGGAAGGAATTCAATCTTTAAAAGAACAAAACGCTTCACCGGCTTTAGCCGGTGAAGCGAAAGAGTTGTAAGGGATTATATTGTTTTTCGCAGTTCAGAGAGGGAAATACCGGTTTTTTCGGCGATTTTCGCAAGATCCTCATATTCCGCCTTTTCTCTTTCCACACCAAACCCGGAGACACGTTTAAAGCGAACTTCTCCATAAGGGGTGTCTTTCACCGTCATTTCTCTATGCAGGATATACCGGTTCATCTTTTGTTCCCGCAATCCGATAGTGGATGTATGACGAAAGATAGCCTGAATCACGCAGTCTTTCTTTTCCGCTCGGCAGAGCACCTGGATCATGGTGCCCGGGCGGTTTTTCTTCATACCGACAGGAACCGTATAGACCTCGACCGCGCCGGATTCAAAGATCCTGTCCACCGCAAAGCCGATTTCCTCCGCTGTCATATCATCCACATTCAGGCTGAGCTCATACACTGTATCGGTCTCATCGGATGCTTCACCGAGGATAGCACGCAGGCAGTTGGCAGCGGGGAAGTCCTTTGTCCCGGTGCCATACCCGATTTGCAGAACGGACATAGCAGGGAGTGTATCGAAACGCGTTGCGAAATGCCGCAGGAGTGCTGCTCCCGTCGGTGTGCACAGTTCGCCGCGGATCTCTCCCCCGTAGATGGGGAGTCCTTTCAGAATCTCTGCTGTAGCAGGAGCAGGAACAGGCAGAATCCCGTGTGCGCACTTTACTGTGCCGGAGCCGACATGTATGGGAGAGACAACTAGTTCATCCGGATGAAGCTTTTCGAGCAGCAGGCAGACGGC
The DNA here is from genome assembly GCA_017652685.1 of Oscillospiraceae bacterium. Classification (GTDB taxonomy): domain Bacteria; phylum Bacillota; class Clostridia; order Oscillospirales; family Oscillospiraceae; genus Limivicinus. The sequence goes on along the minus strand of JAGCAN010000161.1, from coordinate 2,203 downwards.
GGTAATGTCAGCAAGGGCATCCATCGTACCCACTTCATGAAAATGTATTTCTGATACCGGGCATCCATGGACATGGCCCTCTGCTTCCGCAAGGAGTTGATAAACCGCAAGGATATCATGGCGGACGTTTTCACTGACGGCCAGCCCGGAAATAATACTGTGAAGATCCGGCATAGATCGGTGCTCGTGATGGTGATGTTCTTCTGTTGCGTGTTCATGGGCATCTGTATGTGCAAGCCATTGTTCCTCGCTGGTTTCACCGATTCGGACGGAGATGTGTGTGCCAAGAATCCCGTTTTTCCGGTCCGGAGTACGAAGATATGTTACCCCGGGAATACCGGTCCTGTTAAGCTGTGCGAGAACGGCATCAGGATCCGGGAAAAGTTCCAACAGGGCAGCTGTCAGCATGTCACCCGCGGCTCCCATACTGCAGTCTAAATAAAGAATTTTCATAAGTCGCTGCCAGTTCCTTTCCCTGTGTTAAGGATATATCCGGCTTTTTCCAGTGCATAGACAATAGCAGGAATCAGAATCAGATGCAGGATGATTCCGGGAACTGCATTGATAAATGCGCCGGCAGCAAACATCTGCCAGGTAAATTTTGTTCCCTGGGCGCCCAGAAGAACATACTGTGCACATCCCCAGACAATGCGCCCCAGCAGCATGGCAAGCACGAGTGAAAGATAAATTCTCCAGGGTTTGCGGGGGAAGCGACTGTAAAAAAAGCCTGTCGCTGCGCCATAGACAGCAAGCTCACACATCATGGCAAGTGCAGTCGGATAGAGCTTTGGCATTCCGAAGAGGAGGCTGCGCAAAATCGGAGCCACAAAACCGACAGCCAGTCCCCACTGCCAGCCGCAGAGAAAGCCGCACAGAAGCACCGGGATATGCATTGGGCTCAGCATCGCCCCGATTGTCGGAATCTGGCCGGTAAGAAAGGGCAGAACCAGCGCAAGGGCAAGGCAAAGAGCGGCATAGCTTAATTTTTTGATCTGGATATTCATGTATAACTCCTGTTCACGATAGCATAGCAGTATCAGCATTCTAAAAAGAGAAGGAAAAATTGTCAAGCAAAAAAGCAAAAAAGTAGCAGAGTCGACCGGGAATCTCATTTAAGCCGGTCGACTCTGCTGACGTTTGCGTTTGTCACTCGATCGGCAGAGAGTCGACCAGCTCAAGAAGATCCAGATAGAATGGCCGAATGTTATTCCTTTTGAGGATGCCTCCCTGTAGAGACATATGATCCCCGTGATAAGTGGGCATTACCTGCCAGATTCCCGGCTCGATCTGTGCGGGATCGATCTCCTTGCTCGGAGCGCCAAGAGGCGCCATTGCCGAAACAGTGTTGACAAGCCCATCATTCTCTTTCCAGCTTTCATCGATTACAAAGCCGCCTGCTGTGAGGCCGGTGTAAACTCCCATTCGTGCTGAGCTTCGGCGGAACATGGGCTCCATGATAGAGCGGATTGGGCGTTGGTTGCCGCTGTCTGCAGGCTCGGTCGCACTGCAGGGAACAGCAAAATAATAGGTTCGCGGCAACGTTGTGATTCGTTCATTCATGGCTAATGCGTTGTCAATATACATGTCAAAAGCAGCATAGTCATCCTCTGATCTGCCGTCACGCTCTGCCTGTTTTCTGTTGCTGAAAAAGTTTCCCCACAGATTATCCCAGCGGGAAACCATAACGGCACTGGGGTCAAAGTGCGGATCCTGATACATATCATAGGCAGTTGTGCCATTGGTCGGGGCAGCCAGTGTGACTAGTGCATGAAGGCGTTTTTCCTGCCCGCCGAGGAAGAATGGGGACAGCTCTTTCGATTCAGCTGCCTGTTCTGCTTCATCACCGTTTGCGAGAATCTCTGAAAACAGGCGTATAGTCGCGCCGCCGAAGGAGTGGCCGAGAAGCACAAGCTTCTTTCCGCTTTCCCAGTCGGGGATCAGCGGTCTCCCGGTGAAGTCCGGGCCGAACTGCAAATGGCCGCAGCGTTCGCTGTGTGCTTTGCCGTAATCCGTTACGGTTCCGGTCAGCTGGGCATAAAGCTCACAGGCCCGGTCCCAGGCACTGCCTTCCGGGGAGACTGAAGCGGCATAACAGGAAAAGCCCTGGCTGCGCAGGTATTGCATCAGATCTCCGCCGAACATCCCCCAGTATGGCACCCTCTGATAGGTTTTGTCATAACTGCCCCAGCCGGATAGGCCGTGG
>JAGCAN010000160.1 GCA_017652685.1 Oscillospiraceae bacterium | reverse complement strand
GCCATTACAGCAGAGGCTGATTCGGGATTCTGCAGGAAATTATGCCTTTCCGGCGAGTTCCTTGTACTGCTGGTAACGCTTTGCAGTGAATTCCTCGGCTTCGGCGAAGAGAACTTCGGCACGGTCGGGGAAGGTTCTTGTGAGGGAGGAGAAGCGCACTTCACCCATCATGAACTCACGCAGCTTGCCATTCGGCTCCTTGCTGTCAAGCACGAATGGATTCTTACCCTGCTCTTTGTTCTCCGGGATGTAGCGCCAGAGCGGCCAGTACCCGCATTCGACGGCGAGCTTTTCTTCATTCTGTACCTTGCCCATTCCGCTGACCAGGCCGTGGTTGATGCAGGGGGCATAGGCAATGATGAGCGACGGGCCCTTATGCTTTTCCGCCTCTTTGAGTGCAGTGATCAGGTGGTTGGGGTTGGCACCAAGGGCGACCTGTGCAACATAGACGTTGCCGTAGGTCATAGCGATACGGCCGAGATCCTTCTTGGCAGTTGCCTTGCCGGCGTTGGCGAATTGGGCCACTGCACCAATCGGCGTTGCCTTGGAGGACTGACCGCCCGTATTGGAATAGACTTCGGTGTCAACAACCACAATGTTGACATCGATGCCGGAGGCAAGAACATGATCCAGACCACCATAGCCGATATCATATGCCCAGCCGTCACCGCCGTACATCCACATGCTCTTCTTGACGAGCGCATCGGTACGCTCCTGCAGGAACTTTACATCGGCGTTGCATTCTTTCGTTTCGGCAAGGGCTGCCTTGAGTGCATCACTCACGGCGCGTGTCTCCGCTGGATCGTCACCCTTTTCAAGCCAGGCATTGATAGCAGCATTGAGCGCTTCATCTTTTGAGACGGCAAGGGCTGCCTCCGCATGCATCCTGGCCTGGCGGCGCATCTGGTCGACAGAGAGGCACATACCAAGGCTGTACTCCGCATTGTTCTCAAACAGGGAGTTGGACGGTGCGGGGCCGAACCCGCCGCTTGTCTTTGCATACGGGAAAGCCGGTGTGGAAGAGCCAACAACATAGGTGCAGCCGGTGGCGTCGGCGATATACATCCGTTCACCGAAGAGCTGGGTCATGAGCTTCATGTAAGGTGCCTCGCCACAGCCGGCGCAGGCCCCGTTAAATTCATAAAGCGGGCGCTGGAACTGACTTCCCTTGACAGTGAATTTATCCATCGGGTTTTCCTTGACAGGGAGATTTACGAGATAATCCCAGTTCGGCTGTTCATGCAGCTGGCTCTCCAGCGGCTTCATAACGAGTGCCTTTTCCTTGGCAAGGCAGGCGCTTGCGCAGCTTCCGCAGCCCTGGCAGTCAAGCGGGTCAACCTGGATGCGCATGGTGTAATTCTCAAAGCCTTTGCCTTTGACTTCCTTGGTGATGCAGCCTTCGGGAGCAGCCGCTGCTTCTTCCGCTGTCACGAGGAACGGGCGGATAGCTGCATGCGGGCAAACAAGGGAACACATGTTGCAGCCAATGCAGTTTTCCGGAATCCAGACAGGCACATTGGTTGCGATGCCACGGCGTTCGTATTTGGACGTCTCGACCGGGCTGACACCGTCGGCATAATCCATAAAGGCAGAAACCGGGATGGAGTCACCGGCCTGATTGTTGACCGGAATCTGGATCTCGCGAATGTACTTGGGGAGGGATGGATCGATAGCGGCAGGTTGATCCTCGAGAGAAGCCCAGGCAGCCGGAACATCGATTTTTACAACGGCATCAAGACCGGCATCCACAGCGGCACAGTTCATGTTGACGATCTTGTCGCCCTTGGCGGAATACGTCTTGATGATGGCCTTCTTCATATAATCCACTGCTTCGTCAATCGGCAGGACACCGGAGAGCTTGAAGAAAGCGGACTGGAGGACTGTATTGGTGCGGTTACCGAGGCCGATTTTTGCTGCAATGTCAGTAGCGTCAATGGTGTAGAAGTTTATCTTCTTCTGTGCGAGGATGCGTTTGGCGCGGTTGGGCAGATGCTCCTCAAGGCCAGCCATATCCCAGTCAGTATTCAGAAGGAAGGTACCGCCCTCTTTGATCTCGGAGACGATATCAAAGCTCTTCATATAGCTCTGCTTGTGGCAGGCTACAAAGTCGGCCATTGTGACATAGTAGGTGGAGTGAATCGGCTCGTGCCCGAAGCGCAGGTGACTCTTGGTCACACCGCCGGACTTTTTGGAGTCATACTCAAAGTAAGCCTGTGCATACTGGTCGGTATTGTCGCCGATGATCTTGATGGAGTTCTTGTTTGCACCGACGGTTCCGTCAGACCCCAGACCCCAGAACTTGCACGAAATGATGCTCTTGCCGGCCGTGACAATGTTCTCTCCCACAGGGAGTGATGTATGCGTAACATCATCATTAATGCCGACCGTGAAGTGGTTCTTCTGTTCCCCGAGCATGTTATCAAACACAGCCTTGATGTGAGCAGGGATGGTATCCTTGGAAGAGAGACCGTAGCGCCCGCCGAGGACCCGGACTTTCCCTTCACGCTCGGTGAGGGCAGTGCAGACGTCGGCAAAGAGCGGTTCACCGGCGCTGCCGGGTTCTTTTGTCCTGTCAAGAACGCTGATGCACTTGACCGTTGCAGGCAGAGCCGCAAGCAGATGCTTTGCAGAGAACGGCCTGTACAGGTGAACCTGGATCATACCAACTTTCTCGCCCTGCGCCGTGAGATAATCCACAACTTCCAGCATCGTTTCACAGACGGAACCCATGGCGATAATTACACGCTCAGCATCCGGTGCACCGTAGTAGTTGAAAAGCTTATAATTCCTGCCGGTGATGGTATTAATGGCATCCATCTGCTTCTGCACGATCTCAGGGAGTGCGTTGTAGGCCGTGTTGCAAGCCTCACGGGACTGGAAGAAGGTGTCCGGGTTCTGCAGAGTGGAGCGGATGGTCGGGTGTTCGGAATTCAGAGCATGATCCTTAAAATGCTTGACGGCATCCCAGTCAACAATTTTTGCAAGATCTTCATAATCCAGAACGTCAATTTTCTGAATTTCATGGCTGGTGCGGAAACCGTCAAAGAAGTGCATAAACGGGATGGAGCCCTTGATGGCACTCAGATGTGCCACAGCGCCGAGGTCCATGCATTCCTGCACGCTTGCGGAAGCCAGCTGGGCAAAGCCCGTCTGCCGGCAGGCCATGGCATCGGAATGGTCTCCGAAGATGGAGATGGAGTGCGTGCCGACGGTTCTTGCCGCCACATGCATGACACCCGGAAGCATGGAGCCTGCGATGCGGTACATCGGCGGGATCATCAGCATCAGGCCCTGAGAAGCCGTATAGGTAGAAGCGAGCGAGCCCGTTTCCAGGGCACCATGCATAGCACCGCAGGCACCCGCTTCGCTCTCAAGCTCTACGAGCTGAACCGGCTGCCCGAACAGATTCTTCTTTCCGTGGGCAGCCCAGCTGTCGACATGGTTTGCCATCGGGCTGGAAGGTGTAATGGGGTAGATTGTGGCTACTTCGGTAAACGCATAGCTTGCGTATGCGGCAGCCTCATTGCCATCCATAGTTTTTTTGATGAGCATAATGACATCATCCTCCTGTATCGTAAAATTATATTATTGCCATTTTTCAGTCAGACTGCGGATCTGGGAGGCAAACTTCGCAAGATCCTTGTTTGCTCTGCCCCGGCAGGTTTTCACAAGGGCAAGCAGTGCCTGCGCTGCGTCAACCAGACTGTTATATGCTGCAACCGCACGAGCATCTCCACCTGGAACTGTTTTCTGTTCAACCCGCTTTCCCTCGGTATAAACAGTCATACGGCCCTGCAGCAGATCATACTGTGTGCCGCTGAAGGGTACCTCGGCATGGTAGCCAAACTGCGTGGCAAGCAGATCCCGGAAGAACAGGCTGGTTTCATCATCTCCGTGGTTAATGAAAACAAGTCCGGGCTTCTGCTCAAATGCCTGCAACCAGGTGATCAGCCCTTTCTGATCCGCATGGCCGCTCGTGCCGTGGAGCGTACAGATTTCGGCATTGACAATGATTTTTTCATTGAAGAGAGTTACGGTTCTTACTCCATCCTGCAACTGACGGCCGAGCGTGCCTTCCGCCTGATAGCCTACAAAAAGGATTGTATTCTGCGCCTTCCAGAGATTATGCTTGAGATGGTGGCGGATTCTGCCCGCATCGCACATACCGCTGGCTGACAGGATTACCTTCGGCTCGGTGCTTTCATTAATGGCTTTGGAATCCTCAAGGGATTCGGAGAGCTCAATTCCGTCAAACCACAAAGGATTGATACCCCGGTTGAGAATGGCAAGCATCTCATCATCAAAATATGACCGATCGCACTGCAGGAAGATCCCCGTAGCTTCTGTAGCAAGCGGGCTGTCGACATAGACCTTGAATCCGTCATGCCCGTGTACCCAGCCCTTTTCCTTGATCTCCCGGATAGCAAACAGCATCTCCTGGGTGCGCCCGACAGTGAAAGACGGAATAACAAGATTTCCGCCCCGATCGAGCGTGCGCTGAATGATGGAGGCAAGCTCCGTCACGATATTGAGCGGATTTCCGGGATTCTCGTGGAGGCGATTGCCATAGGTCGACTCCATGACTACATAATTT
>JAGCAN010000159.1 GCA_017652685.1 Oscillospiraceae bacterium | reverse complement strand
GCCTGTTCGCGCGCATCTACCAGACTGATCAGACGCTCCCTTGTCTCACGGATCATCTCGCCTGCTTCCCGCGCCGCCTTATACGCTCCGCGCCCGGCATTCACGGCTGAAGTACGCGCAAAGGCATCCATCGCCGTATAAACGCATTCAGGTTTGGGAAACGTCGTCGCGGCATTATCGAGATAGATCATGGATCGTGTCAGTCAAAATTCCTGTTGTGGTAGTAATGCCCGTCATTCGCCACCGGAGCAATGGTGCTTACCCAGCGATTTGTATAGTTGAAGAAGCCTGCAATAAAAGCCGCCTCGAGAATCTGATGGTCATTGAACCCGGCTTCCCGCAGCTTGTCCACCTGCTCCTGGTCGATTTCCTGCGGATGAGCAGTGACAAACCAGGCATACTCGCAAAGTGCATAATCCTCGTCGGAAATCATACCCTTGCAGGAACGGTAATTGTAGCTGAGCCTGTCCACAAGTGCAGGATTCTTCCACATGCCGCGGAGATTATCTCCATGTGTTGTGAGGCAGTAGGAACAGCAGTTACAGGAAGAGACAACGATACCGATCATTTCCTTCTGGGCATCGGTGAGATAACAGGTATCATTGTAAAGGTTCGCTTTGAGGTTCAGAAAGCCGATATACTGCTTGGCATTCAGAGGCAGAACCTTGAAGAGGTTGTTGATAAAACCCCAGTTTTTCTCCATGGTTTCAACGTTTTTGTTGAAAACTGCATATTCCTCGTCTGTCATCTCATCCCGATCGGGCTTCTGCAGGCGGGAAAGCTGTTCATTGAATTCAAGTGCCATAATCTTTTCCTCCAGTTTCAAATTGATATCGGCAGATCAAACTGCCGACAGATTAGGGATCTTTCAAAATTATATCAGCGTCCTTCCTGCTTGTCAACGAGAGGAAAATGGGCTTTTTCCTGTAATGAAAAACTTGACAGAAAATTAATCCGTTGCTATACTTTTCTAAATTGCTGCCGGTCAGCAAAATACTGGAACAAAAAGGAGTACAACATATGAGCAATCTGGCATTATGGGATCAGCTGAAGGAACTGAAGTCGGAAAAATACAAATGGGTCGATCTGACGCATGAACTCAGCCCCGAGACGCCGCACTGGTACGGTTTCTCCCCTCTGAAGTGCGACCTTCTGTTTGACTATAAGGAAGGCACACCGGATGATAAGATGGCACCGATGCGCTGCTATCAGATCTCCGTGGCAAGCCAGTACGGCACACACGTGGACGCTCCGCGCCACTTCTGGGGTAACGGCAGAGCGATGAATGATATCACGGTTAAAGAACTTGTTTATCCGCTGGTTGTGATCGACAAGAGTGCTGAGTGCGCTGCCAACCCGGATTTTGTTCTGAAAATTGAAGACGTTGAAAAATGGGAAGCAGAATACGGCAGGATTCCCGAAGGATCCTTTGTAGCTTTCCGTTCTGACTGGTACAAGAAGAGTAATCTGGACAATCCGGATGAAAGCGGCCAGCCCCATTACCCCGGTTGGGATAAGGCGACCATCCAGTGGCTGGTAGAGAACCGCAATATCGGTGCAATCGGCCATGAGCCTGCCGATACGGACCCGGCAATTGTCACCACAAAGCCGGATTCCTATCCGTACCCCGGCGAGCAGTATATTCTGGAGGTTGACCGCTTCCAGATCGAAGTCATGCGCAATCTCGACCAGGTCCCTCCTGTCGGCGCTATCATTGTCTGCTCCTTCCCGAAGCTGAAATCCGGTGTCGGCTTCCCGGCAAGATGCTTCGCCATCTGCCCGGCAGACTGAGTTCCCGGTATTCAATCAGAATAACAGACTTCCTAGAACCCATCCCCTGCGGCTGTTTCCATAGCCGCAGGGGATTTCTTAATTGAATCTTAATACCGCCCCAAGTTACCTTAATACCATCTTTGCAGACCTTATTATAAAATGATGCCACACCTGATGAGGAGAGGAATCATATGGTCATTCGATTTTTTGGTAAAAAGCTATCCTCTTTCCAAATAATCATTCTTGGCTTTCTAGGCTTAATACTTTCAGGGACACTTCTCCTGATGCTTCCGATCTCAGTGAAAGACGGAGTCGGTGCATCAATAGAAGAAGCACTGTTTACCGCAACTTCAGCCACCTGTGTCACAGGGCTGGTTGTAAAAGATACGGCCATATACTGGTCCGGTTTCGGTCAGGCTGTTATTCTGTTATTGATGCAGATCGGAGGTCTGGGAATTGTTTCTGTTGCAGCTTTTATCGCTATGATCTCCGGAAGGAAAATATCATTGTTGCAGCGCAGCATGTTGCAGGACAGTATCTCTGCCCACCAGATCGGCGGAATAGTGAAAATGACCATTTTTATTTTTAAGATCGCATTGACAGCTGAAGCCTGCGGAGCACTGCTTATGTTTCCTATATTTTGCAAGCAATACGGGATTTATGGAATCTGGATGTCATTATTTCACTCTGTCTCCGCATTCTGTAATGCAGGGTTTGACATCATGGGAGATAAAACAGGCACTTTTTCCTCTCTGACCGCCTTTTCCTCCAATGTAGGAATCGTTATTCCTATATGCCTGCTGATTACTGTCGGTGGTATCGGATTCCTTACATGGGCGGATGTTGCTGAGAATCATTTTCATATCCACCGCTATCATATGCAAAGCAAAGTCGTTCTGTCAATGACCGGAGCACTAATCATAGTCCCTACTTTTCTTCTGTTCCTGTTTGAATATACCGAGGGCTCTTTCAAAAGCCGCATCCTTCTATCTCTTTTTCAGGCGGTAACCCCAAGAACTGCTGGTTTCAACACAGCATCACTTTCTTCTCTTTCTGGTGCAGGAAGTATGCTGCTGATCACTCTGATGCTGATCGGAGGATCTCCGGGCTCAGCTGCCGGAGGCATGAAAACAACGACCATCGCCGTACTTATTGCAAATGCTTCCTCCGTTTTCTATAGAAAAAAGAGTCTGGAACTGTTCGGAAGAAGGATTGAAGACGGTGCCATCCGAAATGCGTCTACTCTTTTCATGATGTATCTGATCCTGCCGATGTTTAGCGCAGCTCTTATCAGCAAAGTAGACAGACTTCCCTTCGGGACCTGTTTTTTTGAAACTGTATCCGCTGTCGGAACAGTTGGGTTGTCTTTGGGAATCACACCTTCACTCAGCCTTTTTTCTCACCTGATACTAATTCTGTTAATGTTTTTCGGAAGAGTAGGTGGCCTTACGCTGGTCTATGCCGCCATCAAGAGTAAAAAACCAAATGGAGCTCAGTGGCCTGTTGAAAAAATAATTGTCGGTTGAGGAGGAATGAATATGAAATCTATACTGCTGATCGGTATCAATAATTTTGGAACCATGATAGCAAAACAGCTGTATAACCTCGGACACCAAGTCTTAGCTGTTGATCGGGATGAGGCACGGATTAACGCAGTACTCCCCATTGTCACGAGTGCACAAATCGGTGACAGCACAAACGAAACATTCCTGCGTTCTCTCGGAATCAATAATTTTGATGTATGTATCGTAACGATAGGCAGCGATTTTCAAAGTTCGCTTGAAACAACATCTCTTTTGAAAGAACTAGGCGGAAAACTTGTTGTATCCCGTGCTGACAGAGAGGTTCAGGCAAAATTTTTGCTCAGAAACGGCGCGGACGAAGTGATCATGCCAGAGAAGCAAATCGCAGAATGGGCTGCAATACGCTACGCTTCTGAACATATTCTGGACTATATCCGACTTGATGATGAGCATGCCATCTATGAAGTATCTGTTCCACAGGAATGGATCGGAAAATCTGTCGGACAGATTGATATAAGAAAGCGCTATGGGATCAATATCATGGCTGTCAAACAGAGAGAAACCATAAACCTTTCTGTAACACCGGAAACAATTCTGAACAGGAACATGACTATCCTCGTGCTTGGAGAGCGTAAAGCGATGCAAAAGTGTTTCAAGAGATAGCTTTTCCGGCAATTTTACAGGAACTAAAACAGAGCACGGTTTCCGGCAGTAGAAAAAAACTGTCAAATGTGTTAAAATAAACAATCAGATAGTTGAAAGGGATAAAGAGATGGAAAAGGTTTTAGAAAGCGGCGAACGTATTCTTGTATGTCTTTCTTCCTCTCCTTCAAACAAAAAGGTCATTGATGCTGCTGCAAGGATGGCAGAAGCCTTTCATGCTGCGCTTTCAGCAATATACGTGAAACCTGCCAATTACGACTCTTTTCCCGAATCTGACAAGATTCGTCTTCAAAATAATATTACATTTGCAGAACAGAACGGTGCTACGATCATTACAATCATTGGAAATGATGTTCCGGTTCAGATAGCGGAATACGCTCATATTTCCGGTACTACAAAAATCGTAGTAGGGCGAAGCGGAGCAAAAAGGCAGTATTTCTGGAGCAAAGCTTCCCTGACGGAGCAGATTATTCTGAATGCACCGGACGTGGATGTTTTTATCATTCCGGATTCCTCCGCCGATTTAAAGCAGCAGAGCCAACGGCTGAATCTGAATAATCAGATCCGCCCGACATGGAGAGATTCGCTTATCACGTTGCTGCTTCTCATCGTTTCGACAAGTGTCGGTCTCCTTTTCACACTCTTTGGTTTTTCAGAAGCAAATATCATTACGGTCTTTATCCTGGGTGTACTGATTATTGCTGTTTTTACAGTGAGCCCGATTTACAGCATCGTCAGTTCCATGGCAAGCGTATTATTGTTCAACTGGTTCTTCATTGAGCCAAAGTTCAGCTTTCACACCTATGAGCCAGAGTATGCGGTCACCTTTGTTATCATGCTGGTTTCATCTCTGATTACAGGTTCCCTGGCTAACAAGCTCAAAGAGAATGCACGGCAGTCCTCACGCGAGGCATTTCGTGCAAAGGTCCTTTTTGATACGAATCAGTTACTTCAAAAAGCGGAATGTGCAGATGACGTTATCCGTATCACTGCACAGCAGGTGAAAACGTTGCTGGATCGCGATGTCGTTGTTTTTCCTTTTACCGAAAACAAAAAGCTTGGCAATATGATTGAACTGAATACCTTTCCGTATTACTTCAGAACATCCGGTCAAGATGATAATGAGGCTGAGATTGCAGAATGGGCTTTTATCAATCAGACCGCTGCCGGCACTCATACAGAGAAGTATGAAAAGGCAAAATCGTTATATTATCCTATCTGCATTAACGGATACTGTTACGGTGTCATCGCTATTTACTTGAATGGGGAAAGTCTGGAAGCGTTTGAGTACAGCGTTTTTTCTTCTATTATCGGAGAATGTGCACTTGCGCTTGAAGGCATTAGAAATGCAGCGGAGAAGGAGCAGGCAGCTATAGCTGTACGAAATGAACAGCTCCGGTCAAATCTGTTACGTTCTATTTCTCACGATATCCGTACTCCGCTAACCTCTATCTCAGGTAATGCAAGCAATCTTTTGACACATTATGAGCAATTGGACACAGAGACTCTGAAACAGGTTTTTACCGACATCTATGATGATTCGGAGTGGCTGATTGATCTTGTAGAAAACCTTCTTTCCATTTCACGAATAGAAAACGGACAGATGGATCTTCATCTATCCCTGGATGTTATTGACGATGTTATAGAAGAAGCCCTGCGGCACATTGATAAAAATGCCGCACAGCATCATATCATTGTTCAGCCGAGCAGAGACGTTTTAATTGCCAGGATGGATGCAAGGCTTATCACACAGGTATTGATCAACCTGATCAATAACGCCATTAAAAATACTCAAATCGGTTCTGAAATAAGAATAACGAGCGAGCAGGCTGATGACTGTATCTGTGTTCATGTTGAAGACAACGGTCCCGGTATCCCGGACAATATGAAGCCCCATATTTTTGAAATGTTCTACACTGGTCAAAATCAGGTTACTGACGGCAGGAGGGGGATCGGGCTGGGACTTGCATTGTGTAAATCCATTGTAGAGGCTCACGGAGGTTCCATCATCCTGTCAGACAATACTCCTACAGGATGTTGCTTTACCTTCTCATTGCCGGTTGAAGAGGTGACGATTAATGAATAAACCAGTCATTCTTGTAGTTGAGGATGATGCACCGGTCCGAAACCTTATGAGCACGACACTGAAAACACATGAGTATAAATACCTGACTGCACCTACAGGCCAGGATGCTATCATGCTGGCATCGTCTCATAATCCCGATGTCGTATTTCTTGATCTCGGCTTGCCCGATATGGACGGAATTGATGTGATCAGGAAAATCAGAAGCTGGTCAAATATGCCGATCATCGTCATCAGTGCCCGAAGTGAAGATGAAGATAAAATCAACGCACTCGATGCAGGTGCTGACGATTATCTGACAAAACCCTTTTCTGTGGAAGAATTGCTTGCCCGTCTGCGTGTCACGATCCGGCGTCTTTCCATGATGAACGGAGATACTAGTGCCGATAATTCTGTCTATACAAACGGCGATCTTAAAATTGATTTCCCTGCCAGATGCGCATTTCTAAAAGGCGAAGAGCTGAAGCTTACCCCAATTGAATTTAAACTGCTTTGCCTTCTTGCTAAAAACACAGGCAAAGTATTAACTCATACCTATATCACACAAAACATCTGGGGAAGAAGCTGGGACAACGATATTGCCTCTCTTCGAGTCTTCATGGTATCGTTGCGCAAAAAGCTCGAACCGACTCCAGGCTCTCCGGAATTAATTCAAACACATGTTGGTATCGGATACAGGATGCTGAAGGTTGAATAAGAATCGGGTGACTATGAACAGAATTTGCACATAGTCACCCAATTTCGTTTTTGATCAAACTTTACAGACAGGCTGACAAGATCGACGACCTGCTATCTTTTATTTTCGGATTTCGACGTCGACGATTTTAAGTCCGAGATCCTGTTCATCGAGCAGGCGGGAAGCCCTGGCAAGGAGCCTCTCCTTGTTGGCATTGAGCAGGCGAACGGCAAGTTCATCTTTTGCCGACCGCGGCAGCATATCAACAACCTTCCGAACCTGATCTGGTGGAACAGAGCCAAGCTTGGAGAGAAGCACAGAGCCCATTCCTTCCCCTCCCTGAATTCTGTCTTTCACAAGAGGATAGTAGCGTTCCACAAAATCGCCGTAATCAATGTCATCGATCGTAATAACAATCTGCATACTGTTTTCTCCTTTTTGTTCAATTCTATTTCATCCGTAAACGGGTTTTGAAAAAAGTAAAGCGTGAATCTCTCGAACGCGTTTCAATCATGCGGCGTGCCACGGCGTCATCCCCGACGAGAATGAGCAGATCACGAGCCCGCGTAACACCGGTGTAAAGGACACTGCGCGTCAGCAGCATTTTGGAAGACGGGCTGAGCGCCAGGATGACCGCTTTGAATTCACTCCCCTGTGCCTTGTGAACGGTGACAGCCCAGGCATGCTCCAGTTCATTGAGGTTGGAGAAACTGTAAAGCGTAATCTTTCCATCGAAATCGAGGATCAGGGATTCATTTTCGGGATCAATTGTCCGGATATAACCGATATCCCCGTTATAGATTCCGACACCGGACAGCGTCTGGTCAGCACTTTGCCAGAGAAGATCATAATTATTTCGGATCTGCATGATACGGTCGCCTTCCCGGAAAATCACATCACCGTACTGTTGCTCGGCTTTCTCCTTTGCCGGCGGATTGAGCACCTGCTGCAGCTGTTTGTTCAGCCAGATGGTTCCAAGTTCTCCCCTGCGCGTGGGTGAAAGCACCTGTATCTCCTCAGGAGAAATGTGCAACCGTTCCGGCAGGCGCACGGCGCAAAGCTCTGTAACGGTTTCTACTGCAGATGCCGCTTCCAGCCTCTTCAGACGGAAAAAATCAGCCTTGTTGTCGGAAAAATCCGGTATTTTACCATCATTGATCAGATGCGCATTTTTGACGATCAGGCTTCCTTCCGACTGGCGAAATATTTCGGTAAAACGGACTGTCGGGAAAATGCCGCTCTCGATCATCCCGCGAAAAACGTTTCCTGGCCCGACTGGAGGAAGCTGATCACAGTCCCCTACCAGGATCAGGCGTGCATCTGGCGGAACGGCTTTTAGCAGCGCAGCGAGCAGAAGAAGATCCACCATCGAACATTCGTCAAGAATGACGGCATCGCAGTTGAGCGGGTCGTCTTCATTTTTTGAAAATTGCACCAGATCACTGCCATCCTCTCTCCTGGCGCCGAGAAGCCGATGTACAGTGGCCGCCTCCCGCCCGGAGAGCTGAGACATGCGCTTGGCCGCCCTGCCCGTGGGTGCGGTGAGAATGGTTTTATAGCCAAGCCGGTCATACAGATCGAGGATAGCGCGGATACACTGCGTTTTGCCCGTTCCCGGTCCTCCTGTGATAATCAGCACGCGGTTGCCGAGAGCCAGTTCAAAAGCCTCACGCTGTGCCGGTGCATACGTAATGCCGCTGCTTTCCTCCAGATTTCTGATCAGGAGATCCGCATGCTTTGTACAAGCGACCGGCATCCGGTTCATCGTTTTGAGGCGTTCGGCAAGATATGTCTCTGCCTCATAAAGCTCAGGCAGATAGCATGCTCTAATGCCTTTCAGTGTTTCCCGAATAATCCGTCCGTTTTCCGAAAGATTTTCCAGTGCGCTCATCGCCGACTCTTCTTCTACGGAAATCAACCGGCAGGCAGCCGCAATCAGATCCTGCTCCGGGATAAAGCAGTGGCCATTATTGAGGTTATGTACCAGTTCAAAATGAATTGCGGCACGGATCCGTTCCAGGCTGTCAGCCGCGAAACCGAGCTCGAGTGCCAATCTGTCCGCCTCCGGGAACGTCCCTCCGATATGCGTAGCTGCCAGGAGATACGGGTCGTTACGGAGCATATCTAACGCTTCACTGCCGTAAAAACGGTAAAGACGTATCCCGATGACGGGACGCACGCCGAAAGAACATACGTAATCCACAATCCGCCGAAGGGCTGACTGTTGCCTGTACTGTTCGCAGAATTCCTGGGCTCTTTTCAGAGAAATCCCCTGAATCTGTGCCAGTTTATCGGGATGTGCTTCAAGAACATCCAACGTTCTTTCGTGAAAGGTTTCCACGATCGCCGATGCCAGAACTGGTCCGATGCCTTTGATCACCCCGTGTGAAAGATACTGAAAAATATCATCGGATGTGGAAGGCGGGATACGGTTGGCAAATTCTGCCTTAAACTGCAGCCCGTAGGAGGGATGTGTGACCCATACCCCGGAAGCCAATACCTTCTCGCCGGGTGCGAGAAACGGAAAACAGCCGACCACCGTCTGCTGGCGGTCATCGCTGTCCTGCAGTTTCAGAACCGTATATCCGTTTTCCGCATTGCTGTAGAGGACAGCCGTAACCGTCCCGTTCAGCTCCTGCAGTTCCAACTCCTGCTCACCCATATGGTTCCATCCTGTTGTACGATCAGAAGCCCTTTTCCTGGCCTCTGAGTATTTTTTTCAGATACTGCCCGGTATAACTCTTTTCACAGGCCGCGCATTCTTCCGGTGTACCGGTAAAAATGAGTTCTCCCCCCTGGTCTCCGCCTTCCGGCCCGAGATCAATGATTGTGTCGGCTGTTTTGATCACATCGAGATTGTGTTCGATAACAACAACTGTGTTTCCCGCATCTACCAGTCTGTCCAGTATGTTGAGGAGGCGGTGGACATCGGAAGCGTGCAGGCCGGTCGTCGGTTCGTCAAGGACGTATAGCGTACTGCCGGTACTGCGTTTGGAGAGCTCGGTAGCAAGTTTAACCCGCTGTGCTTCTCCGCCGGAAAGCGTAGTGCTGGACTGCCCCAGCTTCACATACCCGAGTCCGACATCATAAAGCGTCTGTATTTTGCTGAGAATCCTGTTCTGGTTGGCAAAAAAGGTACAGGCTTCCTCAACAGTCATATCCAGCACGTCAGAGATGTTTTTGCCCTTGTATTTCACTTCAAGTGTTTCGCGATTATATCGCTTGCCGCCGCACACCTCACAGGGCACATACACATCCGGCAGAAAGTGCATTTCGATCTTCAGAAGTCCGTCTCCTCCGCAGGTCTCGCAACGCCCCCCCTTGATGTTAAAGGAGAAGCGGCTTCCCGTATACCCGCGCACTCTGGCATCCTGCGTAGAAGCAAAGAGCTCCCGAATATCGTTGAATACACCGGTATATGTGGCAGGGTTTGAACGAGGAGTCCGGCCGATCGGACTCTGGTCAAGGCAGATGACTTTGTCGATATAATCCAGCCCCTCGATACCGGCGCATTTACCTGGCCGGATCTTCGCATGGTTTTTTGCTGCCGCGAGGGTTTTGTAGAGGATCTCATTGACAAGGCTGCTTTTGCCCGAACCCGAAATTCCGCTTACGCAGATAAATCTGCCGAGAGGAAATTCCACGTCAATGTTTTTCAGGTTATTCTCCGCTGCGCCGCGGATAACCAGATTATGTCCGTTCCCGGTTCTACGCTTCTCCGGTACAGGTATTGATACCTTTCCGCTTAAGTAACGTCCGGTAACGGATGCTTCGCAGGCGCAGATCTCCCTATAGCTGCCAGCACAGACAACTCTTCCCCCGCCTTCCCCGGCATTCGGACCGATATCGATGATATAGTCGGCAGCGCGCATAGTATCGGCATCGTGCTCAACCACAAGCAGTGAGTTACCAAGATCACGCAGATTGCGAAGGGTATTAAGCAGTTTTTCATTGTCCCGCTGATGAAGGCCAATGCTCGGTTCATCGAGCACATACAGAACACCCATCAAGCCGGAACCGATCTGTGTGGCCAGACGTATGCGCTGGCTTTCTCCGCCGGAGAGTGTGGATGCACGGCGGGAGAGCGTCAGATAACCGAGCCCAACACTCAGAAGGAAGTTCAGCCTGGCTTTAATCTCTTTCAGGATCTGGCCGGCTATCAGGCGTTCCGTATCCGTCAGAACGAGTGCATCGATAAACGCATAGGCTTTGATAATTGAGAGATCCGTAAAGTCTGAAATATTCATCCCACCGACCGTGACAGCCAGTGCTTCCTTCTTCAAACGTCTGCCACCGCACTCGGGACATGGGATTTCCGCCATGCATTCTTCAATTTCTGCCCGGATACCGGGGCTCGTCGTCTCTGCATAACGCCGGGTCAGGTTATTGACGAGACCCTCGAACTCCCGTTTCAGAGTGCCGGTTCCTTCGCTGCGGTCAAAATGCAGCTCCAGTTTTTCCGATCCCGTACCATACAGCAGCGCATGCAGTGCCTCCTTTGAGAGTGTTCTGATCGGATCAGACAGGTTAAAACCATACCTCTTTGAGAGAGCATCATAATACATACGGCTGATGGAATCGCCTTTTGGGTTACCCCAGCCGGATGCACGGATTCCCCCGTCGAGAATACTGAGTTCCGGATTGGGCAGAATGAGATCCGGATCCACCAGAAGCTGCATGCCGAGGCCGGTGCACTTCGAACAGGCTCCGTGTGGATTGTTAAAGGAAAACAGACGCGGGGAAAGCTCCTCCAGAGAAATGCCGCAGTCTTCACAGGCATAATTCTGTGAAAACGTCATCCGCTCCCCATCCGGAGCAGTTTCCACATAGAGGATACCGCCGGAGAGAGCAAGGGCCGTCTCAGCAGAATCAGTCAGACGACGGACGATTTCGGGTTTGATCACAAGGCGATCCACCACAATATCGATAGTGTGCTTATTATTTTTGACAAGCGTAATATCCTCAGAGAGATCATGGATTTCTCCGTCGATTCTTGCTCGGACATAGCCGGATTTCCTGGCATCTTCAAGGATTTTGGCATGCTCGCCCTTTTTTCCGCGAATTACCGGGGCAAAGATCTGGATCCGCGTCCCCTCCTGCAGTTCCATCACACGGTCGACCATCTGATCAATGCTCTGCTGATGGATCTCTTTGCCGCACTTCGGGCAGTGCGGAATACCAACCCGTGCCCAGAGCAAACGGAGATAGTCATAAATCTCTGTCACCGTACCGACCGTAGACCGTGGATTTTTGGAGGTTGTCTTCTGGTCGATGGAGATAGCAGGTGAAAGCCCATCGATGTAATCGACATCCGGTTTGTCTACTTGCCCGAGAAACATCCTTGCATAGGAACTCAGGCTCTCCACATAGCGACGCTGGCCTTCGGCATAAATCGTGTCAAATGCCAGGCTCGATTTTCCTGATCCGCTAATTCCAGTAATCACAACAAGTTTGTTGCGAGGAATCTCCACATCGATATTTTTCAGGTTGTTTTCCCGTGCACCTTTTACAAAAATGCTGTCCTGCATGGTACCTCTTTCAGCAACAGACCTTCGGCAATACAAAACCGCCGAAGATCTGTGAATTTTTCGTTATTATACTGATTTTTCAATATGCTGTCAACTGGTTCCGCACAGTTCACCACCGTCCCGGAAGAAGAGATCCACTGCCAGAAGTGCAGCAGCTTTGTTCTCAAGCCGGTGGTTGTAAGCACTCTTTTCTACAGAGACCTCATGCCGGCTGTCCACGCCTTCCCGCATCTCACTAAGCAGGCGTGAAAGATAATAGGGATTGTCAAACAGCTTCCCGTAAAGGACAATCTTGCCAGGATCGACGAGATAAATCACCGACTTTAAAGCGGAAGCCAGCGTATTGACAGCCCTGTCGACGATCTCGCAGGCGCCAAGGTCTCCGTTTCGGGCCGCTTCGAGAACATCTTCCGGCTGCAAAGCAGAAAGATCCCTCTCCTTCCATCGAGCCCAGAGAAGAGGAGTCTTCTCCTCTGAAAAGGCGATGCGCGCATCCTCACAGATCGCCATAGGAGAAGCAACTGTTTCCAGACATCCTGATTTTCCGCAGGAGCACGGTTTGCCGCCGCGCGGAATCACCGGGATATGGCCGATTTCCGAACACTGTTCCGACACACCGTGCCAGATCTGGCCGTTGATGGAAAGAGATGCCCCGATACCGTATTCGCAGCGAAGGAAAAACTGTGCACCGGCAGATTTGTCGTGCGCCAAAAACATCTGAGCAGCAAAAAGCGCACGCACATTGTTCGCCATCACAGCCGGATACCCGGTAAGCTCCTCGATACGGCGGCAGAGCGGATAGCGTTTTTCCGAAAGCGCCCCAAAGCTGTCAATCACAACACGCCCGTCAGACGAACAGATTCCGCGTACGGCAACTCCTATCCCGACAATTTTCTCTTTCGGCAGCTTATATTCCTCCGCCAACTCAAGAAGCACCCGGGACAGCATCTTCACAGTCTCTTCCGCAGGAGCGGATGCAGGAATCGAAATCTCCTTCGAATAAATCACGGTGCTGTCAAGCCATACTGCAGAGATGATGGCCTGACGGAGATTGATCAGAATCCCGAGGGCGCAGAAGCTGTGGGGGTTGAGTTCCACCAGGATCTCACGTCTTCCGGCACTGCCGGTCGGTAAGGTATCGCCTTCCCGCAGGAGGCCTTCGGCAAGCATCTCCCCAGCGATTTTGGTAATTGCCGCAGGTGTAAGGCCGAGCTTTTCTGCCAGGCGCTTTCGGGACATGCTGCCTTCCTCCTGCAGTAGACGCAGAGCAGCACTCCGGTTTTTTCGCTTCACGCTTACCATATTGTTACCGACGATTGGCATGATTAATCCTCCCGCGCTGGAGAATAACTGCTGCACCGGCAAGCACGATCAGAATCCCCAGCATCTTTTTGACGGTCAGCTCCTCGTTGAGGAAAAACACTCCGATAAAACAGCTCAACACCGGCATGAGCAGCAGATAGAGCTTCACAAGCCAGACCTCAAAATGTTTCAGGTTGCGGTAATAGAAAAAGTAGATTCCTGTCTGGGCAAGACCACCCAATGTGACAAGCCACCAGAAAGACGGTGACATTGCGTTCAAATCAAAGTTCCGGATTGCACCGGTCAGTCCAGCTGATGTGCCGAAGAGGAGCAGAACCACGAAGTTGTTGTAGTACGAGATCATGTCCGCATCCTCATGATATTTTTCCTGTGCTGTTTTGATAATAAAGGCATTGGCCGAGACGCATACCGCACTCAAAAGAAAGAAGAGATCGGTCGGATGAAATTCCATTCCACCAAACTCAACCCCCAATACCAGCAGCACACCGACAAGCATGATCAGCGTACCGATCCAGTCAGAGAGATACAGCTTTTTATGATAAAGGATCACGGTAGCCAGGTTGACCATCAATACGTCCGTTTTCAGAAGTGCTGTGCCTGTGCTGAGGCTTCCGTTTGCATACCCGAGGTTGGCGAAGAGATCCAGCAGAAAACCGAATACTCCAATGATGAGTAGAATCAGTACAGCTTTTCCCTGATGGAAAAGACGCGCAAAGCTTTTGTCCAGCAGCAGCTGTATCGTCAGAAAGACGAAAGCCGCCGTACGCAGAAGAAAGCCGGCAAGGAGAGCCGACCCGGTCAGGCCTACGACGATCTTGCTGACCGCATAGTAGACCGACCAGGCAACCACCATGCCGGCAACCATCAGCGTATATTTGAGATCTTCCCTCATTGAAGTGCTTCGAACATCTTCCGCAGCTGCTCAGTGGAGAGCTTCACGGGATTGTTGTTCATCAGCGGGTGTA
Source organism: Oscillospiraceae bacterium (assembly GCA_017652685.1). Lineage (GTDB taxonomy): Bacteria > Bacillota > Clostridia > Oscillospirales > Oscillospiraceae > Limivicinus. Next base: position 17,217 of record JAGCAN010000159.1, on the reverse strand, counting down.
CAGCACAGTCATGGCAAAGTTTTTCCAGATCAACCTCTCCGAGATCGGCAAGACGCATGCGGAGGCCGGCCATCTCTTTCAGGCTACGAATCCGGTCAGCCAGCTCAGCCGTGCCGCTCAGGCCAACTGCGCAACAGAGTGCCTCCAGGCGTTCATCCGCGTTGATGCGCACAAAACTGTCAAGTGTAAAGGCACAGGCTTCCCCGTGAGGGAGATGGTAATCTTCACTCAGCGGATAGCTGCAGGCATGGCAGGCAGCTGTCTTCGGCAGAGCAAAGCTCAGCCCGCCGAGAAGAGATGCATAAGCCATACGGGAGCGCGCCTCAAGATTATCGGGTTCACGCCAGGCTGTCTCCAGATCGGCAAGAATTGTGCGGACAGCTTCTATCGCCATCAGGTCGGAGATTGGCTGGTGATTGACGCTCCAGTAGCCTTCCAGCGCATGAGCCAGTGCATCAAGCCCGGTGTTCATGGTGGTACGCGGCGGCACGGAGAGGGTCATCTCCGGGTCAACAATTGCTGCACGTGGCATAAACACGGGATTGTTAATGGTACGCTTTTCCTTGCCATGGCTCATCACAGAAACCTGCGTTACCTCACTGCCGGTTCCCGCTGTTGTCGGGACGGCAATGATCGTCAGGCGCTTTTCGGGAAACGGCAGTTCTCCGTGATAGATAGCTTCCGGATCCCCGTCACCGCAGGCGATTGCAGCTGCAAACTTTGCCGTATCAATAGAGCTTCCTCCACCGATTCCGATCACAGCGTCCGCACCGTTAGCTCTGGCAAGCTCAGCCGTCTTCACAGCGCCGGACAGCTGCGGATTCGGCTCCACATCGCTGAAGATCGCGCAGATACGTGGTTCTTTTTGCTGCAGAGTCTGCGCATGTGTGAGATAATGATGCCCACAAACCAGCACTGCCTTCCGAACTTCGAGCTCATCAAGCACACTGCCCAGTTCTTTTAGCTTTCCCGCACCGAACCATATTTTTACCGGTTGCGTATAGACAAATTTATTCATAAATACCATCCTCAATGGCAGAGAGCTTTGCAGCAAACTTGTGCATGTTTTCAGCGCGCCAGTCTTCGAGATCCTGGCACCAGGCAGTGTTCAGAAAAGTCTTTACCATCTCAATGGCCAGCTCCGGCCCGACAATCCATCCGCCCATGCAGAGGATGCTCGCATTGTTGATGGCACGGGCCATCTTTGCAGAATAGACGCCTTCACATGCTACGGCATAGACGCCTTTGTACTTATTGGACACTACGCTCATGCCTGCACCCGTTCCGCAGATCAGTACAGCGCGATCGTATTCCCCGTTCTGCACGCGGGGTGCAACCTCGCTCGCCACCTGATAGTAGGGATGGACTTCCGCAAGATCCGTTGTACCGAGATCGTCAAATTCAATACCGGCCTCGGTGAGCCAGGCCTTGATGGCTTCCTTAACAGTAAAGCCCGATTTATCGCTTCCGATTGCTATTTTCATTGCTTTCTCCTTACTTTATTGTTTTTTCTTCGTATTCAGTGCAATGCAACCTGCTCGCTAAGATAATGTGTACGCGTGATTTCAGTCCGCCCTAGCGAGCTTGGATGAGAGAGTAATTCCCTGTTGATAAGAGGGTAACACCAAATGATGCATCGCCCTCTCATGACAATTTTATTTTAAACTTACGGCTTCTTTTGCTGTTGAAACAATATTCTCCACTGTCAGGCCGATCGCTTTTCTCAGGTAAGGCAGCATGCCAACCTCACCGAAGCGATCCTGCACACCGACGGCACAGGCAGGGATTTTCTCCCTTGCAAGAGCTTCGAGAACAGCAGAATGCAGGCCACCGATGACATTATGGTTTTCCACTGTGAGAACGGCACCCGTCTTTCTCGCAGAGGCAATCACAGTTTCACGGTCGATCGGTTTAATGGTATGGATGTTGATGACTTCGGCATCAATGCCGTCTGCAGCAAGAATATCCGCCGCTTCAAGCGCGTCCTTCAGCTGGAAGCCTGTAGCGAAGACAGAAAGATCCTTTCCTTCTTTCAGAACATCTGCCCTGAAAAGATCGAACTGATAGTCTTCCGAAAAGACAGCCGGCAGCTCTTTGCGGAAGAGGCGAACATACACCGCACCGTCATAATCATTGAGCACAGGCATGGCCGCACGCAGCTGGACGGGATCTGCCGGTTCAAAAATCACGATGCCGGGGATGGAACGCAGGACACCGATATCCTCCATGCTCATATGTGTACCGCCGTTGAGTTCTGCCGCAATGCCCGGATCCGTCCCCACGATTTTTACGTTGCGTTTGGCATAGCAGATTGAAATGGCGATCTGGTCGCAGATTCTCCTGGTGGCAAAGGGAGTAAAGCTCTCAATCCAGGGTTTGAAGCCATAGCTGGAGAGACCCGCCGCGATGGAGGCCATATCCTGTTCCGCCACACCGCAGTCAAACATCTGATTCGGGAACTTTTCATACAGAGGTCTTGTTCCGCTTGCCTTTGCAAGATCCGCATCAAGAACACAGACGTGCCGGTCCTTCTCCATCAGTTCTGCAAGGCACTGCGCATAAACAGCTCTCATTTCCATGGGTTAAGCCTCCTTTCTGAGTTCAGCGATGGCAGCATCCGCCTGCTCCTCGCTTATGTTGCAGTTGTGATTACCAGGGCCGAGATCTACAATCCACGGAACACCGCAGCCTTTCAGGGTATTGAGGATTACCATTGTCGGCTTTCCGCTTCCGATCCCGAGTTTGGCATGCTCTACAGCTGCCGAGACCTGTTCCACGTCGTTGCCGTCTTCCACGTCGATCACATTCCAGCCAAAAGCTGCCCACTTCTCGGCGAGAGGAGCGATGTCATTCACTTTTTCAACTGTATTGTCGATCTGGAGCTTATTATAATCTGTAAAAGCGATGAGATTATCAAGCTTCTTGGCAGCAGCAAACATGGCCGCCTCCCAGATCTGGCCCTCCTGGCTCTCACCGTCACCGATCAGGGTATAGATCGTTGCCCCGTCGTCTTCGAGTTTGGAGCCAAGCGCCACCCCGACCGCACAGGAAAAACCCTGTCCGAGAGAACCCGTTGTCATATCGATGCCGACAGTACGGTTCATGTCGCAATGGCTGGGCAGATTCGTCCCGCCCTGGTTGAGTGTAAGCAACTCACTTTTGTCAAAATAACCGCGGTTCGCGAGCGCTGCATAGACAGCCGGGCCAGCATGGCCTTTTGAACAGATAAAACGGTCACGCCCGCATTTTTTCGGGTCAGCCGGGTCAATGTTCATCGCTTCGAAATACAGTACGGTAAGCACTTCAACAACAGATAAGCACCCACCGATGTGCCCAACACCCAGATGGCCGATGCACTTGAGTGTATCACAACGGATGTCTCTGCTGATCTCCTTCAGATTCCTGTCCAATTGATTCTTCCTCCTTGGCGGATTATTTAATAAAGCTAAACAATTGCAGTTTAATCCCTGTACCGCTCTTTGTCAAGATCATCTGAGCTCAAATTCTACTATTTTCTGAAAATTCGATCTATTCGATATCAGGTACTTCTTGACAGAATCGCAGGAGAAGGGTATGATTATTCAAGAGCGTTAAATAATTTTGTTCCACAACGATACGGAGGTATTTTATGAGTTTTTCTGCCGCTTATATACCGGTCGGTGTGCCGACCTTTCACCTGGAAAGCGCCCAGGATCAGTTTGATCGTTCAGCTGCATTGCTGAAAGGCATTGACGAGCACTTTGTCTGTCCGGATAAGATGCTGCTGACACTTGACGATCTTCGCACTTTTCTGGACGGGCTGAATCCGGATCTGATAGTTTTCCAGAACCTGACCTTTGCCAATGCCGCTTACATGTCGGAAGTACTGCGCCGATTTGACTGTCCGCTGCTTCTCTGGACGCTGCGCGAACCCGTTATTGACGGTGGACGGCTTCGTCTGAATTCTCTGACAGGTGCATATTCCGCAGCCAACACACTCCGTGCTTTTGATGATCGCCCCTTTTCCTATGTGTTCGGCTCTCCCGATGAGGAAGAAGTGAAGACTGCGGTGACAGAGTGTGTTAAGGCCGCAGCTGTCAAAAAGGCTATGCGTTCTCTTCGCATGTCTGCCATCGGACACACACCGCAGGGATTCGGCTTTGGGCGTGCGTTAGACAGTGAACTGATGAACACCTTCGGTGTGGAGCTGGAAGCCATAGAAGCGCGTGAACTGATCGATATGGCGAAAAGTTATACCGACGAGGAGTGCCGGGAGTATCTCGACAGGTCCTTTACGATGACATGCGGGCTGAATGAAACCCCGGAGCACAACCGTATTGACCATGCACGTCTTTATAAAGCTTATACCGATTATGTGCATTCCCATAACATTGGTGCACTGGCAAGCCGCTGCTGGCCGGATTTCTTTACATCGTTCGGCACACCGGTCTGTGCAGTGCTCTCTCTTCTCAATGATGACGGTGTGGCAGCAGCCTGTGAGGCGGATGTCTACGGAGCGCTGTCTATGTGGATCGGCATGTTCCTGAGCGGTGAGCCGGTTTTCTTCGGCGATCCTGTCTCTCTGGATGAAAAAGAAAACTCCATCACCTTCTGGCACTGCGGTGCGGCAGCGTGCTCCCTCGCACGTCATGATACCGGCGCTGTAATCGGTGTGCATCCGAATCGGAAAATCGGACCAGCCATGAACTTCGGCTGCGAAGCTTTCCCGGAGGCAACCATCTTCCGGATCGGAAGAGAAGCTGACGGCAGCTTTCGCTTCTTCCTTGCGGAGGGCGAAGTCCTCGACAAACCGAGGCAGTTTATCGGCACATCTATTGTAGTGAAAACCGATACCTGCAGCCGGGATGTCGTGGAACAGAGCGTTCTCGACGGTTTTGAACCGCATTTTGTCGTTCTCAAAGGCCGATGGGCAGGTACGCTGCGGGTGCTTGCCGAACAGTTCGGTTTTGAGGTCTATGATTATTAAGTGAAGAAGGAATCCCGTATTGTACAGGTTCTCTCTGCGCTGATCGACCTGGTCTGGGCGGGGCTGCTCTGGTTGGCCTGCTCACTACCGCTGTTCACAATCGGCGCATCGAGCACTGCGCTGTACTACACCATTGTAAAATGCATCCGCCATGACAGGGGCAGGGTAAGTTCCTGTTTTTTCCGGTCATTCCGGACAAACTTCCGGCAGGCAACGATAATCTGGCTGCTTTGCATACTTTATATTTTAATTGGCATCGGAGACTGCATTGCCTTTTCCAGGATGGGCATCTCGAAGGACTCCCCTCTTATCCTCTTCAGCCGTCTTTTCTTCCTGCCTGTTCCCCTGCTGTTCCCGTGGCTCTTTTCTTTTCTCTCACGGTTTCAGAACACTGTCGCCGGAACTTTCCGCTTTTCGGTTTATCTGGCTATGAAAAACTTCGGCCGAACCCTGCTGCTGACGCTGCAGCTTTCCCTCTTCCTGCTGATCTGCTGGATGATCCCTTTCCTGACACCTTTTCTCCCCGGCGTTTTCTGCATGCTGATGAGCCTTACGATTGAGCCGGTTTTTCGCGAGATGACTTCAGATATGGGAGCAGAAAACGAGGATGCCTGGTACAACGAATAAAGCTTTCTCCCGCCTTTCCATTTCTGAAGGCAGGGATGCAACATACGAACGGAGATTGTCATGTTTGAATTTCGTTTTCCCGAGCCCGGTACAATAGAAATCTACGGCAGTGAAAAGCTGCTGTTTCGCCATACCCGCCTCTCCCCCTCGCTCTTTCTCGGGCGGGGGAAAGAGACTGTCCGCATGTTCCGTGGGAATTTTGACATTTCAGACAGAGTCAGCGAACGTATTGCTCTCCTTTTTGACGGAGAGGAGTTCGAGAGCGGGAAGCACATTCTTCGCTTTACGCATCCCTGTCTGCAGGGAGAATATCGCCTTACTACGACGGAGCAGGACGGTATGCTGCACCTCGAAGGGAGCTGTACCGACAACTCTTTCAACAGGCTCTGGCTTCGCCTTGCAGCGCAAGAAGGAGAGCATATAGTCGGCGGAGGCGAACAGTTCTCCGCTCTTGACCTGCGCGGAAGGCTCTGGCCGGTCTGGACGAGAGAACAGGGCGTTGGCCGAAACAAGCTCACAGAAGTTACGCGTCTCGCCGATGCTCTCGATGGGAGCGGCGGGGACTACCATACGACGTTTTTCCCGCAGCCGACATTCCTCTCTTCCCGCCTGTTCTTTGCCCATCTTTGGAATTACGAATATGCCGAGCTGGATTTCCGGGAGACCGGCTTTCACGAAGTCGGACTCTGGTGCTCGGGGATACATCTGACACTCTGCTGCCGTAACAGCTTTCCCGCTCTGCTCGAGGCTCTTACCGCTCTTCTCGGGCGTCAGCTCCCGCTGCCGGATTGGAGCATAAAGGGTCTCTGGCTCGGCGTCCAGGGCGGAACGAAGCGTGCCGTTGAACTGGAAAAACGCTGTCGTGAAGGCGGGATGGACATTTCAGCCGTCTGGATCCAGGACTGGGAAGGTAAGCGCGTCACTTCTTTCGGTTCCCGCCTGCAATGGGATTGGCGCTGGAACCATGAACGCTATCCGGGTCTGGACAGAGTGATTGCGGAGGACAGCGAAACCGCCTGGATGGGCTATATCAACCCGTATCTCGTTGAAGGCGGTGTCCTCTTCCGGGAAGCGCAGAAACACGGTTTCTTCGTCCGCCGCCTGGACGGATCGGATTACCTGTTCGATTTCGGAGAATATGACTGTGGCGTCGTTGATCTGACAGACCCTGCGGCTTTTTCCTGGTACAAAGAGGTTATCAAGACCAACCTGATCGGGATGGGATTTCGGGGCTGGATGGCCGACTTCGGCGAATACCTCCCGGCTGATGCCGTCTGTCGGAACGGATCCGGCCTGGAAAACCACAACAGGTGGCCCATGCTGTGGGCAAAATGCAATCGCGAAGCCGTACGCGAAGCGGGTAAAGAAGGTGATATTGTCTTCTTTATGCGCGCTGGCGCAGCGGGCAGCCAGAATTATGCCACTCTTATCTGGGCAGGCGACCAGTGCGTTGACTGGTCAGAGGATGACGGGCTGCCCTCCGTGATTACGGCAGCTCTCAGCCTCGGGATGAGCGGCTTCGGTCTGCATACCTGTGATGCGGGCGGGTATACGACGCTCTTCCATCTGAAGCGCGATCAGGAGCTCCTGCTACGCTGGCTGGAGTTTGCCTGCTTCACCCCCGTCATGCGCACCCATGAAGGCAACCGACCTGAAAGCAACGTACAGCTTTATGACAATGATGAAATCATTACCGCTGCAGCGCGTCTTACCAGCATGCATGATGCTCTCTTTCCCTATCTGCGGGACTGTGTCCATGAAAACACCCGCACAGGGATGCCGGTCATGCGCCCGCTCTTTCTGGAAGCTCCGGAGGAAGACATAGCCTGGTCCCACCGGTTGTATACGTATCTGCTCGGAAAGGACCTTCTCGTCGCCCCTGTGGTTGAACCCGGCACAGAGAGCAGAAAGCTCTGGCTTCCGGGAGACGGATGGGTCTGCCTGTGGTCCGGCAAAGTTTTTCCTGCAGGATGGACGGAGGTATCAGCTCCTCTGGGCAAACCACCCGTATTCTACCGCTCCTGTTCTTCCTACAAATCTTTGTTTACTTCCGTTGCGAATCGTTTTGGTTGATTTGCACAAATTCCCAGTCCTTTTTTTGTTCAAAACAGACAAAAAATGTTTTTTTTTCAAGAGGCTCCCACAAAACACTTTACAATTTTTGTGGGAGTCTTTATAATACTTTTAGAGCTATTTTTTTAATAGCAATTAATTAATCTTGTTAATTAAAGGAGAAAACAACATGAAGAAACTGTTCGCGCTGGTTCTTGCCCTCGCCCTCTGCTTCTCCCTGGCTGCTCTTGCAGTTCCGGCATCAGCTGACGGCGAAATCGTCATCAATTTCCCGAGCATCTGGGTCGGGACGGACTCCAAGGCCCCCTACCTGGCTGAGATGATTGAAGCATTCAATGCTGAAAATGCCGGCTCTATCAAAGTCGTCGTTGAAGATCAGACCGACTATCAGGCTTACCGCGACAAGATCCGCACCACCATTACCACCGGCAGTGCACCGGACCTCTGCATCCTTGACACCACTTTCGATATCAAAGCATTTGCCGAATCCGGCAAGTTCATGGATCTGACCCCGTATCTGGATGAAGGCTGGGGCGCCAACTTCACGGACGGTGCTTTTGATGCCTGGAGTGTAGACGGCAAAGTCTCCATTCTCCCGTTTGAAGCTGCTGTCTTCACCCCGATCTATAACACAGAAATTCTGAAGGCTGCCGGATGGGATCACTTCCCCGCAACCTACACCGAATTCTTCCAGATGGCTGATGATATCAAAGCAGCCGGCTTCAACGTCATGGGCCAGATGGCCGGTGAAAACGGCTGGAGCTCCATGCTCTGGTACTCTCTGTTGGTAGAAGCCATCGGCGGCAAGGACGTCTATGCGGACGGCCTGAGCAATCCCGCTTTTGTGGAAGCTGCCAAAGTTCTCAAAGAGATGTACAACTACACCTTTGACGGTGCTATCTCTGCTGGGGCAGGTGACGTCAATGGTCACTGGCTAAACCGTGACACTGCTATCTATCTGAACGGCCCGTGGTGGATCGCCAATCTCTACAAGGAAGAGAACGCCGTTGACGGAGTTCTTCTCGCTGACGTCTGCGAAGTTGCAACCAATCCGTCATATGAAGGCGGAAAGGGCGAAGGCGGCCTCGTAACGACCGTTCAGGGCTTCCTCGCAGCAGCCAAGCAGGACGATCCTGCCAAGGAAGCTGCCGTTATCAAGTTCCTGAAGTATATCTCCGAGCCTGAGCGCGTTTCCCAGTGGGCACTGAGCTCCGGCGCTATGTTCTTCGTAAAGTACACCCCGTCTCCCGAGACCAGGCTGATCTCCCAGAAGGTTACCGAAGTTGCCAACAAAGCTCCCTACACCATTCTGCACGTCAACGGTGCATTCCCGACTGCCTTCTCCACTGAATTCCCGGCAGCTGTCTCTGCACTGGTACTCGGTGAAGTAGACGAGCAGGGCTTTGTCGATCAGCTCCAGCTGGCCATTGATATGGCATAAGATTCCATCAAAACCCCAAATCATTCGCATCAGACTTTACAACAGGCTGTGGGTTCCCCGCAGCCTGTTTCAGATGAATCTCTCCTGAAGGAGGTGTCCCGTTGAAACTGATCCGATCTGACAGGAAAGCTCTTTTCGCCTTTATGGCACCGGCAATCCTTGTAATGATCCTGTTTTTTGTAATTCCCGTGATCTACGTGATTGTGGTGAGTTTTCTGAAATGGAACGGCATTTCAGCGCCGGCTTTCAACAACCTGAAGAATTATGCCCTTCTGATGAAGGACAAATCCTTTTCCCGCTCGGTCATTAACAACATCATCTGGGCCCTGGTAGCAGGTTTTATTCAGGTGCCGCTGGCAATGGTCATGGCCATTATCCTCTCCCGCAAGCCGAAAGGCTGGAAATTCTTCCGAACGGTCTATTTCTTCCCGCAGGTTATTTCCGGGATCGCCCTCGCCACGCTGTGGCGTGCCATTTATAACGCGGAGCACGGTATGCTCAACGGGCTTCTCCGTGCTGTCGGACTCGGGGCTGCTGCAAAAGACTGGCTTGGAACCATTCAGACGGCTTTTCCCGCCGTGCTGATCTACTGGGTCTTTTATATCGGCTATTATATGGTCATTATGATGGCGGATATTACAACCATTGACACCTCGTATTACGAGGCTGCAACGATTGACGGAGCAACCGATTTCCAGCAGGCTATCTATATCACCATCCCGCTGATCAAAAAAACTTCGCTGCTCACGTGTGTCACGCTTGCAAGCGTTATGGGCCTGCGGCAATTTGAACAGGTGTATATGCTGACAAATGGGCAGCCGGCCAATACCACGTCCACCATTGTCCTTTACATGTATAAAAAAATGCAGAATGCCAACTACGGAATTGCAAGTGCTTCTGCAGTTATTCTGATTCTGGTGGGTGTCATCTTTATCATCTGTATCCGCAAGCTGTTTGAGGGCAGAGGAGACAGACCACCGGTAGTAAAAAGCGTCAGGAGGGCTGTGAAATGAGTGAAACAAGGCTTCGCCCTGCGCTGAAAGGGAAAGAGCTTGTGCTGGCGATAATTCGCTGGATTCTGATTATCTTTTTTGCTGTCTACACACTCTTCCCGCTGATCTGGCTGATAATCTCTTCTCTCAAAACCAACTTTGAGTTTCTCGCACAGTCCCCCTTTTCCCTGCCAGCCAAACCGCAATGGGTCAACTATTTCAATGCGCTGGCGGTTGCCGGGCTCGGACGCATGCTTCTCAATTCCGTCTTCGTCGGCCTGCTGGCAACTCTGCTGAACGTCGTAATCGCCAGTATGAGCGCCTACTGCATCTCCCGCTTCCGCTTCCGCGGCAGGGAGAGGATCTTTACCCTCTTTACTGCAGGTATTCTCGTACCGCTCAATGCACTGATGGTGCCCTATTTTGTCATTATTAACAAACTCGGGCTGTATAACACGTACGGCGGGATGATCCTCCTCTACTGCGCCATCGGTATACCGATGTCGACCTTCCTCATCCGGGGATTGATGGATTCAATCCCGATGGAAGTGGAGGAAGCCGCCTATATCGACGGGTGCGGATTCTTCGGCAGATTTTTCCATATCCTTCTTCCGCTCAGCCGCACCGGTATCGTCACCGCCGCAACCTTTGAATTCCTCACCTGCTGGAACGAATTCGTGTTTGCCAACCTGATCGTCTCTTCGGAGAAGCTGCGTACCATCCAGGTCGGTATCCGGTATTTTACCAACCAGTTCTCGACGGACTACGTCTCCATGTATGCAGCCATTGTGATCTCGATTGTTCCGTCCATACTTGGGTATATTCTCTTCCAGGAGCAGATCATTGCCGGTATGACAAGCGGCGCCGTCAAAGGATAAAATCTCTTCTTATCTAAAGCTTGCAACAGAGCTCCAAGTGAACAACTTATAAAAAAGATAGGTCGAGGCGGTTTACCGCCTCGACCCTTTTTTCGGGATTGCTAAAGATAGGAGTGAAAAGAAAATGTGTTTTTTTATTTGTCAGCCTTGACAATCTTGTAAATACCGATTGTCAGCATCGGGATAACATAGACGATCAGGAAGCCCCAGCAGATGGTGCCGTAGCCCTTGGCAATCAGCCCGGTCAGGCCGAAGGTGGAAACCGCTACACCGAGGAGCGTGAGGCCCACGGCGACGACTGGACGTACCCACGTCGGGGTAGACTCGCCGCTCTTTGCAGCAGAGATCTCAATACGGTCGTCGACAGCCTTGATGAAGCCGGAACCGGTCTCAATCAGCGTGCCGAAGAGGACGATCTCAAAGATCACATACAGCCAGCGCATATCGAGCTTGGCAAAAATAGCGGAAACAGCCGTGCCATTGTTGTTTGCATTGAAGACAGCTTCGGGGAGTGCGCCGCCCATAGCAAGCAGGAGCAGGAAAGCAGGAACAACACCGATAACGCCTGCCAGCAGACCACAGAGGACTGCCTGCTTTCTCGTCTCGCACTCACGGACTGTGTACAGAATAGCCGGAACGATACCGAGGTTATAGAAAGAATATTTGAAGCCGTCGACAATTGCGCTGCCGAGGCTCAGCCCGCCTATGGTAGAGACAATGGTCTCACCGGACGCATTGATAAATTCCTTCGTGTATTCGCCTCTGCCGGCACCAAATGCTTCACTGATCATGGGGCCGAAGCGTACAAAGCAGGTAATCATAAACACTGCATAGACAGCATACAGCACATAAGACCAGAAAGACAACACCTTCTCGATGGTCTCCGTGCCTCTGAGGATCAGGTAGATGATACCGAGAGAGAGGATGATGACACCGATCCATCCGGTCCAGCCGGTCAGATCTGAGATCATGCTGCTGGCTGTTGCATTGATAACACCAAGTACGATGAGCATCAGGATAATGTAGCAGACCTCATACAGATAGCCGACAGGCCCGAGCAGCTTCTGGCTCATGGTATTGTAGTCATAGGTTTTAAAGACACGGCAGAACTCAAAGGTTGCTGCTGCCACAACCGCCCAGACGAGCGTCGTAACAATCATGCCTACAATTCCTGCGCCCATACCATGGATCCCAAAGTACTGCGCTATTTCGTTTCCCGTGCCATATCCGCCGCCGATAACGACCGACTGGAACAGAAAACCGGGCACCAGATAGCGAAAGATTCCGAATTTTTTCTTCTCCATAAAGAATTCCTCCTTATATATTTGCAAAACCGCAGTGCGGTTGTTGCCGAATTTAACGCTCCGTGTTCCGGAGCACGGATCCCTTCAGCAGGAATCCTTTTCCAAAGCCTCCAGAGCATCCGTCAGCCTTGAAAGCGACTGCTGCACCGGCATGCAAAGCCGAACATACCGGGCATCCAGCCCTTCAAAATCACAGCCGGAGAGAGCATATATGCCTTTTTCCATCAACATCCTTTGCAGATCTCCCTCTTCCTGCAGCATCAGGGTGCAGATCGGAACCCGCCCGTCTGTCTGCAGCATTTGAATCCGCGTCCCGATTTTCTCTGTGATCTTCCGCTTGGCGCTGCTGAAATCAGAAGCGTGGGAGATCGGAAATCCGGGCTCCGTCAGTGCAGCAGAACAGGCACGACGCTGTATATCACTGAGCACATAAGGATTGCTGCACTGCCGCAGCATGGCAGCCAGTTCCGGCTGAAGCACCAGATATCCGGCTCGCAGGTTAGCAAGCCCAAACCCCTTTGAAAAGGTGCGGATGATAATCAGGTTATCGTAGCTATCCAGGAGAGTCATGGCACTCTCTTCCCTTGGAAGGAAGTCACCGTATGCCTCATCAATGACACAATAGGCCCCTGCCGATTCAGCTGCACAGCACAGCTGTCTGATATCACTCAACGGCATGGTCTGACCTGTCGGGTTGTTCGGCCTGTCGAGATAGATAAACGCCGTCTTATCCGATAAAGAGTCAAGCAGGTCCTCTGCAGCAGCCCTGCCTTTCTCGTTGCTTCGCATCGGGATACCCCGATACGCAAAACCGAAGCGCCTTGCACTCTCAACCATATCCGTGAAGGTGGGGAAAAATCCCACGATCTCGTTCCGGACACTCTGTGCGAAAAGATTATTCAGGCAGTAAATGCCGGATACACTGCCGTCTGAGAAGAAGAGCATATCTTCCGTCAGCTTTGCATAACCCTGCCAGAAAGAACAGACGCTCTGATACAGACAGGTATCATGGGGATAGTCCTGCAGATGATGTAGGTCAATGCTTCGAATGGCCCGTGCCGCAGCTTCCGGATACCCGTAAGGATTCACACCCATCGTACAGTCCAGCAGAAGGGCGGGATCCGGTGGGGTGGCTACCGCATAGCTCCTAGGAGGGACGGTCAAAGGCTTTCGGAACGGAAACTTCATCTCATCACCAGCCCGCCCGGAATGACAGGACACTGTCATCAATTCTTCCGGCACGGAAGTCTTCAATCGCTTCCGCGATGATGCCAAAAGCTTTCTTCAGCTGCTCATCAGTGATGACCAGAGGCGGCTGAATCCGCAGCACATTACTCCCGAGGGAAATGACAATCAGACCCTTTTCATAGCATCGGAACAGGATTTTAAAGGTAGCATCGGGATCAGGGACCTTTGTTCCGTCAGGCAGCGTAGCGCAGATTCCGATCCCCATTGACATGCCGATCCCACGTACAAACTGGACAACTTCAGGATACTTATCCTTCAGCGCTTCAGCCTCAGCCCAGAGTGTTGTGATACGGGATTGCAGATCCTGCTGGAATTCCGGCGTCTGATACAGGTCAAACGCAGCAGTTCCCGCTGCACAGGCAACCGCATTGCCGCCTAACGTAAACAGATGTGCCGGTGCAGGCAGACAGTCCATAATCTCCTCACGGGCCATGAAAGCACCGAGTGTCAATCCGCCTCCGATGGATTTACCCATGATGATACCGTCGGGGACGATACCGTAATGCTCGATGGAAAAGAACTTCCCCGTGCGGTAAAAAGCCTGCTGAACTTCTTCGCTGATGAAGAGGATACCGTGCTTTCTGCAGAGCTCGAATAGCTTCTTCATAAAGATCGGGTGTGCCGGCAAAATACCTGCATCTCCCTGGATCGCCTCAATAACCACAGCGGCAACTTCATTTGCAGGCATCCAGGTAGAAAACGCCGTCTCAATTGTGGAGACACAGTCTCTCTCGCAGATGTCATCGGGAACATCATTCCCGAAGAACGGGAATGCATAGATTTCCGGAAGGAACGGGCCCATCTTTTCATGCATCTTTGGCGAACATGTCGTCATAGTCGAGGAGCCGTAAGTATTTCCGTGGTAGCCGTTGATAAAGACAATGATCTTCTGACGCCCTGTAAAGGCACGTGCAAACTTAACTGCTGCGTCATTTCCGTCTGAGCCGCAGTTACCGAAAGCGATCTTGGCTTTTACGCCGCCTGGATATACTGAGACCAGACGCTCGGCATATTCCACCGTACGCTCATTATAGGTATAGGCAACAGCGTACTGAGAAAACCGGTCCAGCTGTTCCTTGATAGCTTTTGTTACAACAGGATTGGTGCTGCCCATATTCAGAGAAGATGCACTGGAGAGAAAATCGATGTATTCCTTACCGTCCACATCTCTCAGAACAGCGCCTTCGGCACTCTCAATCACCAGCGGGTAATAGGCAAGCCTCTGGCAGGGAGCGATAACTGCTTTGTCACGCGCTACAAGTGACGTACTTTTTTTATTGTCCATCTTGAAGACCTCCACATTTCCGCAACTTTACATCAATCTTAAAAACAGTAAGACTTCGGTGTTTTCGTAACGATCTGAAAAACAATATATGGTAAAATAGCACAGAATCGGAAATCGTGGTCGTTCCCTTTTTTGGCCGATATCCGCCGGCAGAACAGACGTCTGTTTCTCCGTCTTATTCTGTTCCGTTATTTCTAACTCTCATGAATTCGCGCGACCACCAAACCGCAAAAAAAGAACCGAGACCAATAAGGTCCCGGTTCCACCCGATCAAAATGAAGTTTTTTCAGCTCACTGCGGAAGCCGTTTTTGTTAGGATTTCCACAAATTCCTGTGCCAGAGGAGAGAGCTGAAGAGCTTTGTGCTGAATCCAGCCGGTTTTGCATTTCGGATAATCGCGTATAGGGATAAAGCGATAGCTGTTTTCTCCGTAGAAGCTTTTATAGATTTCATCATCGTTGGAATCGATCATGACAGCATCTGTCTCCGAAACAAGGCGCAGCGCCAGGCCGAGGTCACTTACAACATAACGCCCCGGATACCCTTCCGGAATCATTCTGTGCTCCCAGGCATGATCCGTCGGCGTGGCATAGTTTTCCAGATGCGGATACTTCACAAGCTCCTGCAGTTCTATGGACTCTGATTCACACCCATACAGCGGATTATTCCGACCAACCATGGCGCCAAGCTGCCGCTGTGCGATCTCGTGATAGGCAAGGTTCTTCTGTTCCAGCTTCCGTAGAGTCACCTCTTCCGTGTCGGAAAACAGGGTAATGATACCGACTTCGCATATCCCTTCACTGACCAGATCAAGCACCGTCTGAAGGGAAACTTCTTCAATCGAAGCTTCGATTGACTCATTTTTGTGCATTCGCAGAAAGTCGGCAAATGCCGCATTTGCCATGGAACAGTACATGCTCGCAACATGCAACCAACGATCGGAACTTTTCGAAATGATACCGCGAAGGAACTGGATGCGGCTGCAGATTTCACGGGCGTGGTTGTAAACCGTTGATCCGAACGGCGTAAGATTGACGCCGTTGGAATGTCGGATAAAGACAGGCTCGCCCAGTTCCTCTTCCAGACGCTTCATGGAAGTGGAAAGCGAGGAGCGAGCAAGATACATCTCTTCCGCTGCAGTATTCATGCTTCCGCATTCCACAATTTTAATCAGCTGCTCCAACTGTTCAATTTTCATCGTCTAACCATTCTTCAGAACAGGTTTCGTATGGAAAGATATCGACCGCAGTTTGTCATACTAATCCATAAAACACTATACATCCAAACAGAATGAAAGAAAACTACTTTTTTTGTATAATTATAACATGTTTTTTATATCCCCAGTCTGTCCGATTTTTTGAACAATATGAGTCAGCTGTTTTAACATCTACTGTAAATCGTGCCTGTACAGGCAAAAAACTCCCGAAGCATTCCGAGCTCTGCTCTTCTGCTTCAGGAGGCTTTCTTCCGTATTTCCCTGTAACGATTCAGTCCTTCTCCTATCCGTTCGCTTCCATCAGCTCACGCCGGTATACGAAAAGCGAAATGACCAGACAG
The DNA here is from genome assembly GCA_017652685.1 of Oscillospiraceae bacterium. GTDB lineage: Bacteria > Bacillota > Clostridia > Oscillospirales > Oscillospiraceae > Limivicinus. Next base: position 846 of record JAGCAN010000159.1, on the reverse strand, counting down.
GAACTTTTCTTATTCTTCTATAAAAATCCCGGTCAGCATCGGCACATTGAACCGCTGCGTAAATACATCGCATTTGCAGAGAAGTGAATAAAAAACATGTCTCCCCTGCCCTGACAGCGTCTCATAATTGCCCTGACCCTTGGAAAGGATTACATCCGCCCGGTCGATCGCGCGTTTGGCCTCTTCCGGGAGCAGTTCATACACAGTGCCAGCAACAGACGATCCGTTCGTCACAATTTCGGCGAGTTCATCCATACAGGTGTATGCCGCATCCTCCGGCGTCGCATCGTTCAGGATCTCCTTCCCGCGAACCAGGACGGTTGCCTTCAGATCCGGACACTCTTTGAAGAGCTGCTCAAGAAAAAGCCTGTCCAGCACAATCTCGCCGCAGTTGTCTGCAACCAGCAGAAAGTGCTCCGCCTTATGGCATTCACTTCGGAAGGAAGCCAGAACTTCCCTCTCCTCTTCCCGGAGCTTCGCATTCCGCAGGAGCGAAAGTAGCGTATCGCTGTCTACCCGGCTCATCGCTGCGAAATCGATATAATTTCCAACGCGCGCGCAGGCCAGCGCAGCTGCCAGCGGATCCGGAGCTGAGACAATGTTTTCTCTGATTTCATCTTCCATAGCGAGTACAAGGTCATTAAACGTCTTCTTGACATCTCTATATGACATAGGCTTCCCGTATCGCCTCTCGTACGCTTCGTTGAACAGGAATACCAGATAAGGGGCTGAGTCATCTTCCCCCCTGCCGTCAAGGATCGAGCGGACTTCCGCCAGGTATTCCTGATCATCTGTCCGTTCACACTGCCTGTCCCACAGGCATTTTGCGCAGGCTGTTCCTACTTT
>JAGCAN010000158.1 GCA_017652685.1 Oscillospiraceae bacterium | reverse complement strand
TCTTTGTTTTATAAAGATAAAATCAACGGAGGCGGTTTTGTTGAACCGCCTCCGCGTTTGTCATTTAGATACACTAAGGAAATTAAATCGCTGTCTGTATTATTCAGCTTTCTGTGAGCTCGTCCTCTGAAGAATCCTCTTCCGGTACATCTGGTTTCAGCCCGCCGCCGAGCTTACCGAACACCGGCTCGATAAACAGGCTCCAGAGCAGAACCATACAGGCAGGAGCAAAGAACGCCGGGAAGAAGTAACGGATGCATAGTAATCCGGTTTCCGCCGTCAGCAGCACAAGAATAACGGTTCTGGGGAGGTAGCCGATTGAGAGTTTCAGAGCCGTCAGGTTGAGATCTTTCCAGCTGTAGGTAAACCGGGAGAGAATCGGAAACACCCAGCAGGCTGCACCGCAGGGCAGCACCATAATAATATAGTAGGCGGCTGAAGCAATTGCGGCAGACCGGGAAGCTTCTCCGAGGGAGCGCAGCAGAGAAAGTGACCAGAGCCCGAAACCGATGACAGCAATCCACAGGATGGTGGAAAAGATCGAAACCCCGAGATCTGCCCGGAAGGTACGGAAGAACCTTTTATAGGGGCCGGCTTCCTGATATCGGATACAGCGGACGACAGAATCATACAGCGCAGTAGTTGCCGGCCCGATGGTTACGACGGGCAGGCAGCAGAACAGCCAGATTACACTGAGGGCAAAAACATCGGTCAAAGTGTTGAGAACACGCCACAACAGGCCATCCGGGCTGAAGATTTTTTTCATGGAAGAAGTGTCGGGACAAGCTCGGTAAGCTTCCCGGCGAGCTGTGCATGCCCCTTTCTGCTGAGATGCGTAAAGTCAACTATGTTGAACTCCGCAATACCCTCCGCATCCAAAAAGGCACACTGATTTGCTTCTGCAACAGGGGCGAAATAGTTTGCCAGATGAGGAGACTTGTCTACACAGCAAAGCCCCATCACTTCATCATGGAAGCCTTCCCTCATCCAGGGTGGGCAGATGATAAGGATGTTCGGTTTTCCGCAGCACCATGCAGGGACGGTTTTTGCTTTCAGGATAAGCCGCTCGAGACCGACGGCTATTGCTGCAGGATTTGCACCGAAGCGCTCTTTGCAGTCATTGGTGCCAAGCATGATGATCAGCAGGTCAACCGGCTCATGGCTCATCAGGCAGGAATAGATGCTGTCCAGCCCGGACATCTTTTCGTGTAAGGGATCGTCAAAAACCGTAGTGCGGCCGGAGAGCCCTTCTTCTATTATTAGATACTCTTCACCAAGAGCTTTCTGCAGCAGGCAGGTCCAGCGTTCGTTTTCGGAAAAGCGGTCGCTGGCGGTCTCGGTGTCATTCGGGTCCGCGCAGTAACCATGCGTATTGGAATCGCCAAAGCAGACGATATGTTTTTTTCTGTTCATCGTTTTTCCTCCTGATAATGGATTCAGGCTTCCGGGAGGGATGCCGCAGCAGCACTCTGCCCGACGCGGCGGAACTTTTCATCCGGCAGCGCAAGGTGGATTTTTTTGTTCAGGTCAGGGTATTCCTCGTTGAGGACAGTTTTGCAGGTCTCAAGCAGTAAATCGCCGCCCTTGCCCGACATCACACGTCCGAGGAGAAGCACATGCTTAAAGGCATAGAGGTCATAATAAAGTGCGAGGGTGTGTGCCAGATAACAGCCGATCCCTTCATAAACCTTTGCAGCACGTTCATCGCCCTCTTCCATCAGCTTCTGGACGACTTTCAGCTTTTCTGCCGGAGAGAGAGCCGGATCCAGTTCGATACCGGCACGGGGAGCAAGCTTGATCACGCCGTCCTGGGAGAAGTACTTCACACCGCACCCGATATCCAGGCTCCACTCATCTTGCATGGCTTCGGGATTGGCATCAACAGGTACAAAAGCCAGCTCATTCAGCCAACCAGTCACGCATCCGTTGGCATCTACATAGCCGCCTGCTTCCGAAGTACCCATAGCAATGCCGAGTACATTGTTGTCTTCCAGGCTCATGGCACCAGCAAGAGCTGTCACATCTCCGTCATTGACCACACAGAAAGGAATGTCCTTGCCGAAGGTGTCTGTGATGGCTCGAATGTAAATGTCTTTTACTTTTGTATCATACAGCTCTTTCGGAACAGCGAGGAAGAGGGAAGCAGACATGGTTCTGTCCTTAATATAAACACCTGCCGAAGAAACGCCTACTGCGTCGACTCGTGGCATGTGCGCAGCGGCTGATTTCAGGGCAGAGACAATGCCGTCGTAATGGTAATCCGGATCCGAATTGATCTTCGGGAACCATACAACTTCTTCGGAATAGACGGTTTCGCCGTCAATCACAGCAGAGACTTTCCGGTCGCTCCCGCCGGCATCAAATCCGATGCGGCAGCCTTCCAGATGTCCGCCCATGGGGATGGGACTGTCTTTTCCTGCAGGGATCTGCTTTGTAAGGACCACTTCAAAAGGCCGCTCAAAAATGTTGGAAAAATAATGAAAATCAAAATCCTGGATACCGCCGTCACAGAAAGCCTCATCACGCAGATAGCGGAACATCTCTTCGTCGTCACAGTATACTCGAAAACCGCCCTTCATCCAGAGCACCGTCTTTACCAGACGGCGGATATAATAGCGGTCTGCTTCCAGCATATCCGGGGTGCCGTGAATAAAGGTCGGGCATGAGGCCATTTCGCCGCCTGCTCGCTCAACAGCAATCCCAATGGGCCTTTTTGCCGATTTCAGAAATGCTTCATTGAAGAGATGCATAGGGATAAATCCCGGATCCAGTTCGGGGGAATGTGCTACCTCAACGGGGATGCCAAATACCTGAAGATTCATAGTAATATCCTCCTGCGAAAATCTGCGGCTTTCAGCCGCTTTTCAGATAAGAGTATACTACCATTAATGAAAGACTTTTTCAACAACAAAAAAAGAAGAAAATTTTTTTCTTTTTACTCTCGACATGAAAAACAACACATGTTATAATAACAACATCCGAAAACCATGTATAAAAGATCAAATCTTTCAGGAGGAGACCAATGGAACAGAAACAAAGAGAAAAACTGATTGAAGCAAGAGAATGGATTCAGAAAGAGCTGGACACCTGTGTCAATTTCTGGCTGAAAAACGGGATGGACCGGGAACATGGAGGTGTTTACACCTGCCTTGACCGGAAAGGAGAGATCTACTCCACGGATAAAAGCGTGTGGATGCAGGGTCGATGCGGCTGGATCTTTGCCTGGCTCTGCGCAGTCTATGGAAAACGGGAAGAGTGGCTGGAAGCATCCAAATCCTGTCTGGACTTTATGGAGAAGTATTGCATCAATCCGGAAGCCGACGGCAGAATGTATTTTACCGTTACGGCTGACGGGAAGCCCCTGCGTCAGAGGAGATATTTCTACTCTGAAGCTTTTTATGCCATGGCCAATGCGGAATATTACGGTGTAACCGGAGAAAAGGAATGCCTGGAGCGGGCAAAACGGGCTTATGAGATTTACTGGAAGCTCTGGCACGGAGCTCCGGATCCGACAGGTCTCGGCCCCAAAACCATCCCGGAAACGCGTACAGGCCGTTCTTTCGGGCTGCCGATGATCTATCTCAATGTCACAAGTGTCATGATGCGTACGGATCCGGAAGGAAAGGAAATCTATGAAGCGCGGGCACGGCAGTGTGTGGATGAAATTTTCCGCTACAACTATCATCCTGAGCTGAAATGCATCCTGGAAAACGTCGGCCCGAACGGCGAAGCCCGCACTGAGTTTACCGAAGGTCGTATCGTCAATCCCGGGCATGATATCGAAGGCGTCTGGTTCCTGCTGGAGCATGCCAAACGCACAGGTGATAAAGAGCTCGTCAAAAAGGCGGAACAGATTTTTGACTGGGCAATCCACGCCGGTTGGGATGAGGAATACGGCGGGCTGCTGTATTTTGTTGACTGTCTTGGAAAACCGCCTGAGGCATATGAGCACGATATGAAGCTCTGGTGGCCGCACGACGAGATTCTTATTTCTTCTCTGATGCTCTTCCGTGACACCGGAAAAGAGGAATATCTCGACTGGTTCTATAAGACACTGGATTACTGCAGAGCACACTTCTCTGATCCGGAATACGGTGAGTGGTACGGTTATCTCCGGCGTGACGGTCTGCCGACAATGCCCTCTACCAAGGGCTCTACCTTCAAAGGGCCTTTCCATCTGCCGCGCATGCTCGTGAATGTTGACTGCATGCTGGGAGAGCTGACAAAATGAATACGGAGAAGAACCGGCATATGCCTGAAATAATGACAGATACCGGCTTCACCCAGAGAGTCAGCAAAGAATATTACAATCTGACGGCAGCGGAGAAAAAAGCGGCAGATTTTGTAATTGCCCATCGGGCAGAAGTTCAGGGCATGTCCATCACGGAACTGGCAGCAGCGAGTGAGGTTGCTGAGGCGACGATATCCCGTTTTGTGCGCAGGCTGAATTATAAGGGATACAATGAATTCCGCCTGGATATTGCGAGATCTGTTACAGCCTCTTCGAATGGACTAAGCCCGCTTTCGGGTGAAGTGACGGACGGGGACAGTTTTTCTGAGATTATTCGGAAAATCTATACGGCGGATGTGGATGCCATGACGCAGACGCTGGAACTGATTGATGAGCAGAAAATCAAAAAGGCAGCTGATCTGATCGAGCAGGCGGAGAAAGTGTTCTGCATGGGTCAGGGAGGCTCTATGATCCTCGCCCAGGAGGCGGCACATCTTTTTACGACGACGCAGAGCAAGTATTTTGCTGTGGCGGATAACCATACCCAGGCTATAACAGCATCCACCATGACAGAAAGAGATGCGATTCTGTACTTTTCTTATTCCGGCGCGACGACCGACATGATTCATACCCTTTCCGTTGCCCGCAACCGTGGTGCTGCAGTAATCCTCATCACGCGCTTTCCCAATGCACCCGGTGCAAAGCTTGCAGATGTGGTGCTGCAGTGTGGGTCAAATGAGAGTCCTCTTCAGTTGGGATCGGTCGCAGCAAGAATTTCTCAGATGTATCTGCTGGATGTGCTGTTTTCCGAGGTCTGCCTTCGTAATCTTGATGATTGCCGGCAGGCTCGAATGGCTATCGCGGAGGCGTTGACGGATAAGCATCTGTAATTAATTTTCAAAAAGCACAAAAAATGAAAATTTTTTTCAAAAACCTATTGACAAGCTTCCAGTTCTTTTGTACAATAGCATCAGATTAAGCGGATTCAACAGTTACCAGGCTGTTTGAATAAAGAAAATGAATTATTTTTATTGGAGGTAAACAAAATGAAGAAATTCCTGGCAATCGTTCTCGCACTTTGCATGGTAGCATCTCTTGCCGTTTTTGCAAGTGCAGAACCCGCAAAAGAGATCACCCTCTGGACGTACCCGATCGGCCAGTGGGGCAATGCAGAAGCTGTGGAAGCTCTGATGGCTGATTTTGAAGCCGCCACCGGCATCAAGGTTACCGTTGAGTATCTTGACTACACCAATGGTGACGACCAGGTGAACACCGCTCTCGAAGGCGGCGCAGCTCCCGATCTCGTTATGGAAGGCCCCGAGCGTCTGGTTGCAAACTGGGGTGCAAAAGGCTACATGGTAGACCTTGCTGACCTCTGGGATGATGAAGACCTTGCCCAGGTCAATCCCTCCTGTGTTGCTGCCTGCTTCAATGCTGAAGGTGCTTGCTATGAGTATCCTGTTGTTATGACGGCTCACTGCATGGCAATCAACTACGATGCTTTCAAGGCTGCTGGTGCTGACCAGTACGTCGATGTGGAATCCCACACCTGGACGACCGAAGGCTTCATCAATGCTGTCAATGCCCTCTATGATTACTTCGGTGAGCCTGTGGCTGATATCTACTGCTCCGGCCAGGGTGGCGACCAGGGTACCCGCGCAATCATCAACAACCTGTACGGCGGTACCTTCACAAATGCTGAGCACACCGCATACACTGCAGATTCTCCTGAGAACATCAAAGCACTTGAAGTTCTCCAGGGTCTTGAAGGCGTTTACTTCAATGCAGCCGAGAACGGCGGCGAGGAAATCACTGCTTTCCGTCAGGGCCTGCTGAAGATGGCTTTCTGCTGGAACATTGCACAGCAGCTTCCGGGCGAAACCACCGGTGACAGAACCTATGATGATGAAGAGATCGTCTTCATGAGCTTCCCGGCAGAAGATGGCAATGCAGCACTCTGCGGCGGTATCTGGGGCTTTGGTATCTTCGACAACGGCAATGCCGACAAAGTTGAAGCAGCAAAAGAATTCATCAAGTACTTCTGCGATGGCGAAGGCACTGCTCCTGCTGTCAGAACAGCAAAATACTTCGCAGTTCGTGACGTAGCTGGCGGCAACGATATTTCTGAGATCTGGGCCGACAACGACACCATGAATGCTTACAAAGTTCTCATGCCTTACCTCGGTGACTACTATCAGGTCACGGCCGGCTGGGCAACTGCTCGTACCGAGTGGTGGAATATGCTCCAGCGCATCGGCGATGGCGGCGATGTTGCAACAGAAGTTGCTACCTTCTGCGCAAATGCCAACGCAGCAGCTGCTGCATAATCGGATCCAAAAAAATCTGAACCTTGTAAAAAAGGGTGCGCACCCTCCCCGCGTCGCGCGGGGAGGGTGTTCCCTTAACCGAAACTCTTTTTCAGAGAGGAGAGAGCGCCTGTGAATAGGAACAAATCCGGCATGAGCCGGGCGCTGGTACGCAGGGAGACAACGGCGGGATATCTGTTTCTTCTGCCCAGCCTGTTTTTCTTTCTGACCTTTGTGGTCTACCCCATGGTGATGTGTATCATCACCAGCTTTTTCGACTCCAACATGGGAAAAAACACCAAGGATGTTTTTATCGGCCTTGGGAACTATATAGAGCTTTTCCGGGATCAGATTTTTCTGGGAGCACTGAAAAACACCTTTATTATTGTTCTGGTCTCGGTACCGGTGGTTATGGTCTTCTCCCTGTGGGTTGCCAACTGCATTTATGATATGAAGCCGTGGCTGACAAGCCTTTTCCGCGTAGTGTTTTATCTGCCGGTTGTTACGGGTTCCGTTGCAGTTACCGTGGTGTGGAAGTGGATGTTCAATAACCGCCTCGGCATTTTCAACTATATCTTCAAGAGCCTTGGGATCATAGAAAAAAACATCAACTGGCTCGGTGATTCCAAATATGCTCTCGGTTGCATTATCCTGATTCTGCTGACGACTTCTGTCGGCCAGCCGATCGTGCTGTATGTTTCCGCTCTCGGTAATGTGGACCAGAGCCTTGTGGAAGCAGCCGAAGTAGACGGTGCAAACCGCCGCCAGGTTTTCTGGAAGATCAAATGGCCGCAGATTATGCCGACCACACTTTATATTCTGATCATTACGATGATCAACTCCTTCCAGTGTTTCGCACTGATCCAGTTGCTTACTTCCGGTGGTCCGAACCATTCAACGGACACGATTATGTATTACATCTATTACAATGCTTTCAAGCTGTATCGGTACGGCTACGGCAACGCAATGGGTGTTATCCTGATGATCATTATTGCAGTTCTTTCAGCGATCCAGTTCAAACTGGGTCAGTCAGACAGTTAAGGAGGTGCGGAGATGTTAGGGCAAAAATCAAAGGCAACCAGAGCAGTAGAACTGATTGTCATTTTCATTATTGCGGTTCTGTTCACATTCCCGCTTTACTGGATTATCACCGGTGCGTTTAAGACGGTGAAAGAAGTAAACTCCACAACACCTGTCTGGTGGCCATATGAATGGACAATGGACAACTGGACGAAGCTGATGGGAAAGCTCAAAGCACCGCTGTTTGAGATCAATATCCCCTTCAGCCAGTACTGGTCAGAAGACGGTAACCCGATTGTGGCAATTTCCGGTGCGACGGTTCCCGCGGCCATCCGTTGGATGATCAACACGGTCTGGATGGCTGTAGCTGCCATGCTGCTCACCTGTCTGACTTCCGCTCTGGCGGGATATTCTCTTGCTAAGAAGCGTTTTGTTGGCAGAAATCTGATTTTCACGCTGATCGTCTGCGCCATGGCACTTCCCAAGCAGGTTATCCTGATTCCGTTGATTCGGGAAATGAGCTCTCTGAAACTGTACAATACGCTTGCTGCGGTCATTTTCCCAATCGTGGGCTGGCCGTTCGGTGTTTTCCTGATCAAGCAGTTTGCTGAAAGCATTCCCGGTGAAATTCTGGAAGCAGCAAGGATTGACGGTGCGGGAGAACTGAAAACCTTCAACACGGTTGTCTTTCCCATGATTAAACCGGGTGTAGGGGCACTTGCTATCTTTACGTTTATCCAGTCCTGGAATGATTACTTTATGCAGTTGATCATGCTTTCCAGTACAAAAAATCTTACGATTTCTCTCGGTATTGCAAAAATGCAGGCAGAAAACTCCACCGACTACGGTCTTATTATGGCCGGCGCTGCTTTTGCATCGGTTCCGATTATCATCGTGTTTATCATCTTCCAGAAGTATTTCACAAAAGGCATCACGATGGGTGCTGTGAAGGGTTAAAGACAGAAAGGCAAACAAATGAAAGACACATCAAAATATCAGGGTATTTTCCCGGCTTTTTATGCATGCTATGCATCTGACGGCTCTATCTCTCCCGAGCGGGTGCGCTCCTTTACGGAGTATCTGATCGGCAAGGGTGTTACGGGGCTTTATGTCGGTGGGTCGTCTGGCGAGTGCATTTATCATTCCGTTGCAGAGCGTAAGCTTGTTCTCGAAAATGTAATGGCGGTTGCAAAGGGCAGAATTGTCATTATTGCGCATGTTGCCTGCAACAACACCAAAGACAGCATGGAACTCGCTGCTCATGCCGAGAGCCTCGGCGTAGATGCGATTGCGGCTATCCCTCCCATTTATTTTAAGCTTCCTCCTCATGCGATTGCCAAATACTGGAATGATATTTCCTCCGCTGCACCGAATACTGATTTTGTGATTTATAACATTCCGCAGCTCGCAGGCGTTGCCCTGAGCGGTGCACTCCTTCGCGAAATGCTGAAAAATCCCAATGTTGTCGGGGTGAAGAATTCTTCCATGCCGGTGCAGGATATCGAAATGTGGCGGGATGAAGGCGCCATCGTCTTCAACGGCCC
>JAGCAN010000157.1 GCA_017652685.1 Oscillospiraceae bacterium | reverse complement strand
TCCACCACACCGGACAGAACCCCATACAGGAAGGTCTTGCCTTGGCTCATTCCCTCCGCTCTGAGGGGCATGGAGACGATCGCACCTTCCGGAAAGTTCTGGATCGCAATGCCCAGAGCCAACGCCAATGCACCCGCGCCGGTAATGCCCGCGTTGCCGGAAAGAAAACCGGCGTATACGACACCCACCGCCATCCCCTCCGGAATGTTGTGCAGAGTCACCGCAAGGATCAGCTTGGTCGTACGCTTCAGGCCTGATTTGGGGCCCTCATCCTGATGATCCAGGTGCATGTGCGGGGTGATCACGTCCAGCAGCAGCAAAAAGCCTACGCCGATCAGGAACCCGACAGCGGCAGGCAGAAAGGCCAGCGTCCCCATATGCTCGCTGCTCTCGAGAGCAGGCTGCAGCAGGCTCCAGAAGGATGCTGCCACCATGACGCCTGCCGCAAAGCCGGTCAGGATTTTTTGCAGATTCGTCGATATTTCTTTCCTCAGCATGAAAACCATGGCCGCGCCGAGGCTTGTCCCGACAAAGGGGATCAATATGCCCAGGATAGTCTCTGTATTCATCCTTTACACCTGCGGTTTCTTAGAAATAGACTGCCTGCTTTTACGTTTCACTGTGCATTCGGGCCACAGCCTTACACAGTATATCCTTGAGTGTCAGTAATTCTTCTTTTTCCAGCGGAATACAGCCTCGCATTGCCTCGGGAACTTCTACCGCCTGCCGCTTCATCGCCCGGCCTTTTTCAGTCAGATCAATGAACAGCTTTTTTGCCCTGCTCTCTGGCGCGATCCTGTCGATCAGCCCCTGGTTTTCCAGCCGCTTCAGCAGCGGAGCCAGGGTGCTGGATTCCAAGTGCAGAATCCGGCCCAGCTGTCTTTCCGTCATCCTGCCGTATTCCCACAGCGCCATCATCACCAGGTACTGCGTGTAGGTGATTCCCAGCGGCTCCAGCGGTTTTCTGTACTGGCGCACCACTTCCTTGGCGCAGGCGTACAGTGGAAAACACAGCTGATTTTCCAGCAGGAGCGCGTCGCTCTTCGTTTCCACGTCCTGCAAATCAGCTTCTCCTGTTCTCGGGCTTGACCCATACATGCCACCTGGGGGCCTTGGGCATAGGCTCATGCTTAATCAGGGCCCTGATGACACGCCGATGCGTAAAGCAGCAGCAAAGCACCAGCACCGCAACGATGATTCCGATAATAGCTCCGGTAGACATCTCAATAAACTTCCGTTAATCTGCTTTCTTCAGAAGCGGGATAAGGGTCGACACCAGCATGTATGTCTGGGTGGGGAATGCGAAGATCATGTTCCTCAGTTCTTCGCCGCTGATCTTTTTGTTAATGATCAGGGTCAGGAAATCGATCCATGTTCCCGCTTCACTGCCGTAGATCGCGGCACCGGCCAGGAGACCATCCTTGTCGATAATGAAGGTCATATCGATATCCAGCTCGCGATTGTCCACCCACTCGTTCTGAGCGCCATAGGGGACGCTGACGATCCTGTACATATCAGGACATTTCTCCGCCTCATCCACGGTGACGCCCACCTGCGCGATGCGCGGCAGCGTGAATACGAGGTTGGGCACGGCGGGATAGCAGATCGGCGCGTCGCTGAGGCCGAGAATCTGGGATGCGATATAGTTCGATTCAAATTCAGCTGTGGGTGTCAGGCGCGGGATCTTCTTGTCGATGGCGTCGCCGCTGACATAGATGTTGGGAACACAGGTACGCAGGTGGTCATCCACCTGAATGCCCCGGCGGCTGGCGGGGATGCCGAGTTCTTCAAGACCCAGATCTTCAAAGTTGGCCACGCGGCCGGTAGCGTCCAGCACATAGTCACCCTCGACGCACAGGCCGGATTTTGCCATCACCTTATATCCATTCTCTGTCTTTTCCACGCCGCATACGGCCTCGCCGAAGTGGAAATCCGCGCCCTGGGCGGTCATCTTTTCCACCAGCTTGCAGACATACTTTTCCGGATACGCTGCCAGAGCGCGGGGCATGAATTCAAAGAAGGTGACCTTTTTGCCCAGCGTCAGCGCCATGGACGCAAACTCCATGGAGATAATGCCCGCGCCGATGCAGATCAGATGCTCCGGCATCTCCTCAATGTCCAGGAACTCCCTGCTGCCGTGCAGATATTCCTGACCCGGTATGTTCAGACGCGCATTGCGCTGCCCGACGCCCAGCACGATGGTCTCGGCGGTGATCTTTCTGTCACCGGCCTGGATGGTATGCGCATCCAGCAGTTTTCCTCTTTCGCGGAGGAAATCCATTCCATTCTGCTTCAGCATACCGGGGATAAACCCGGCAAATGGTGTCAAGTGCTGCTTTTTATAGGCCATCAGCTTCTTCCAGTCGATGGTTCCAACCTCATCCACGCAGACATCCTGATACCGCTGGAGACCTTCCACAAATTCAAAAGGCCCGTCCAGCAGGATCTTGGCGTCGCAGCCATAGTTGGTGCAAGTGCCGCCCGGCAGATCGTGATCCATCAGGATGACCTTTTTCCCCGCCGCCGCCAGGGTTAAAGCGCCGTGCCAACAGGAATGTCCGCTTCCAAGGTAAGCGACATCATAATCAAACATGTTTCTCTCCTCCGTTTGTTACATTTTCCCCAGTTTGGCTTTACAATGAACCGGCATATCTCAGTCTGAGGTATGCCGGTTCTACAGAATCAATTATTTCTGCGCAGGCTCCCACTTGCAGCGGACAGGAGACACGATGCTGCCTTCCTTTTTCATGGCGGCAAAGGCCTTGTCCACGACCTTGCGGTCCAGGCCCGTCAATTCAGCGACCTTTCCGGCGTTCAGAGGCTCTCCTGCTTTTTTCATTGCTTCAAGGATCAGTTCTTTCTCTTCCATATGCGTAATCCTCCTTATTTTATCGTCGCAGCCCAAGCCTTGATTTCAGCCATCTTTTCTTCCTTCTTGTTTTCCTCGCCAACAGCCTTGCAGACGCCGCAGCTTTCCATTCCCAGGAAAGCGACAAGCTGTTTATAGTAGGCTTCCACGGGCTCGGTCTGGCCGGTCGCGGTGCTCAAAAGCAGTGCCGCTTTGGTGGCCGCAGGTTTGCCGATGCAGTACACGCGCTGGATGGCTGCGTGAAGCTGGGCGCTCATCGCGGAATAGTAGATGGGGGACGCAAAGACAACCATATCCGCCCACTTGTAAGCGTCAATGACCTGGCCCATATCGTCCTTCTGGACGCACTGGCCTTCGCCCTTGCCATGGCAGTATTCACAGCCCAGACAGCCGCCGATCTTCATCCGGCCTACATGCAGAACACAAACCTCGTTACCGGCTTCTTCAGCACCTGCTTTGAAGGCATCCACCATGGCGGCGGTGTTTTCTTTTCTGGGGCTTCCGTTCAAAATCGCGATCTTCATTTTCGGTTTCTCCTTCCTTACAGCTGCTGCAGCAGCCAGTTCTGAACGCCGATGCACTCGATCATATCCAGCTGCGCCTGGCCCCAGTACATATCCTCTTCCTCGTCCTGATAGTACGCTTTCAGGATATCGAAGGTGGTGTAATCCTCACGGGCAGCCTCGGTGATGTCCTTCAGCCAGGCCAGGCCGTCAATGGAAACCTGCAGGTCATACTTGAGCCAGTCGACAGGATTCTTGCAGACAGGCTTGTCTTCCTTCGCGCCCAGCTTCACCTCGCAGCCCAGATCCAGCAGTCGGTCAATGCACTTGGTCACCCAGCCGCGCTCTTCCTCCGCATGCTCGGCATACTTGTCCGCCAGTTTGGTAAAGCCCATGCTCGCGAAGATCCTGGACTGCAGCTGGTGGCCGTCCGCCTGCTGTGCCAGATCGGTTACGATGGTCTGGAGACCCGCGATCACTTTTTCATTGTTTGCCATGGAAACACCCTCCTTTTTCTTTAGCAGCCGGATGCTCAGACGCTGCTGAAGCTACCCGGAATCGCATCTGTTGTAGTCGCGCGCGACTACAATATGTATCATAAACCAAACAGCAGCATGATTCAATTTAGAATCATGCCGCTGTGCTTCAATATGAAGCGTTTGACTTAAATTGTTTCATTTTCCAGCATAAATGGCCGCATCGGCAAGGGCAGTGAATTCTCACAAACCTCCGCAAGCTCAGCGAGAGTGGCCTCCGTTTTCCCAAGAATCCACTCGACGCTCATGCATACCGTTCCCATACAGTAGAGCCGGATATACATCCTCATTTTTGAATCCAGTGACGAGGCTCCGGAGCACCTCCTGATATAGGCCGAGGCCTCCTCGCAGTGAATCTCGGTCATATAGGAGATAAAGGAATCGTGGCCGCTGGTGTGCTTCAGGATATTGGCCAGGTACTCTCTCTCTTTCTGGTAGTGTTCCAGACAGTCCCAAAGCGCCCGCTTCCACGTATATCCATCTGTCCCGATCCTGCTCATGACCTTTTCGATCTGCCGGGCATAGTCCCAGGCGATCAGATCGTATTTGTCCCTGAACTGGCGGTAAAAGGTCGCGCTGGAATAGCCGCAGTTCGCGGCGATCTCCCGAACGGTTATCTTATCAATCTGCCTGCCCTCCGCCAGCTCATGAAACGAGTCGGCAAGGATCTCTTTGGCGGTCTTTCGCTTCATAGGTCAGCCTCCCGGATCAGATTTTGTTGTTCATCCAGATATTTCCAGCTTAGGCAGAGGGGGCTTCTTGTTGCCAGGCTTCGCCTTTGTTGCCTCATAGCTCATATTGATCCATCGGCAGATATCCTCAAATGGGATGGTGCCGTCCAGCACGGCTGACAGCCAGTTCCATTTGCTGCTTGGATAACCTCGCAGGTAGCCCGGCTGCTGCGCCAACAGATCGGTCAAAACAGGGTCTTTGATCTTGAAACTGACGATTTCCGTGTCGCCTGATCCGGGTAAGCCGAATACCTGCCGATCCTTCACGATAAAAACCGCAAACCATCTTCCGGTGTCCTTGTGCCGATAGATAGCATAGTTCTCATGTGAAAACGGAAGGAGCTCCGGATCGATCCGATATTTCTCTTCCACATAACGATCCAGTTGATCTCGAATCGTGACCATTTCAGCCTTCCTTCCGCATCCACTCTTTGGGGATACCGATTTTTCCGTCAGTACACTCGACAGCATACACCGCGCAGTTGCCGATGTATTCTGACCAGTAGGCCCCGTTTGATTCCGGTGTCAGGTATTCCAGAATGCCCTTCATGGCAATCGCGTGTGTCGAGATCAGGATGTTGCCGTGCAGGTTTTTGACATCCTCCAGAAAGCAGCCCGCTCGCTCCACCACTGAGGCTAACGATTCCATGCCCGCCGGTGCAGGGTTGTGCACGAAGTCGCTGAAGAATGTGAGCACCTCAGGCGGCAAGGCTTTCAGGTCTGCACCTTCATAGGGGCCGTAGTCCATCTCGATCAGGCGGTCGTCGATGACCGGCTCGACATCGGGAGCGATAATCTGTGCTGTCTGAACGGCACGTTTCAGCGGACTGGCAAAAACATGGTCAAATACCACATTGCTAAGCGCAGCTGCGGCCTGCTGCGCCTGTCTGATCCCGGCGTCATTCAGCAGAAAGTCGCTTCTGCCCTGAAGCACCTGCCGCTGATTTAATTCTGTCTGGCCATGCCGTATGATATAGATCATTCTTCAAACAGCTCCCTGTACTGCCCATACCCTTGGGCTTCCAGTTCATCATAGGGGATAAATCGCAGCGCAGCGGAGTTGATACAATAGCGTAGGCCTCCGGCTTCTTTGGGGCCATCGTTGAACACATGTCCCAGATGGGAATCCGCACCGCTGGAACGCACCTCCGTCCGGATCATGCCATAGGAGGTATCCGTATTTTCCACGACCGCCTCCTCCTTGATCGGCTTGGTGAACGCAGGCCAGCCGCAGCCGGAATTGTACTTGTCCATCGAAGTGAACAGCGGCTCGCCGCTGACGATGTCGACATACAGACCCTTCTCAAAGAATTCATCATATTCACCGGTAAAGGCCCGTTCCGTCGCCGCGTTCTGCGTGACCTGGAAAGCCAGGTCGCCAATCCGCGCCCGCAATTGTTCAGGTGTTTCGTTCCGCTCATTCTGTTGGCTGACAATTTCACCCGTCCAGGTATTGATACCGCCAAACTCGTAGACATTCGTATAGCCCATATCAAACAGTTTCTGTGCTGCCTGCTTGGAGCGATTGCCGCTGCGGCAATAGACCAGGATGAT
>JAGCAN010000156.1 GCA_017652685.1 Oscillospiraceae bacterium | reverse complement strand
TTCATTATAGCTGTACGAAACAGACGGCTCCGC
Organism: Oscillospiraceae bacterium; assembly: GCA_017652685.1. Taxonomy (GTDB): domain Bacteria; phylum Bacillota; class Clostridia; order Oscillospirales; family Oscillospiraceae; genus Limivicinus. The sequence continues at coordinate 3,021 of JAGCAN010000156.1, read as the reverse complement.
CGCGCTGCTTTGCTTTTGTGGTTCCTCCCCGGAAGCACATGTCGCCAGTGAAAAGATCAACATAACGGCAAGAACCATTGCTGTTATTTTCTTCATATCCGATCCTCATTTAATATAATGAGCAGCTTAACAGATACTGTAATGCCTGGTCAGGAAGCTTGATCGCCAAGTCATCTGCGGATGCCGTCACTTCATTTTCTTTCCGCCGAAATAGACCTCTTTCGGCGTATTATAGCTGATGCCCTCAGGGTCGGCGGTGAGCAGGTCGTTGTCAAAGACCAGGAAGTCCGCGTCCTTGCCGACGGCGATGGAGCCCTTCTTGTCCTCAATGCCGAGCTGGATCGCGCCGTTGATGGTATAGCCGGTGAGCATTTCGTCGATGCTCATTTTTTCGTTCTCGGGCGGGAACGGCCTGATGGTTCTGTTGAACTCGGGGGCGTTGGTCTTCTCACTGACCCAGCGCGTCATGCCGATCTCCATGCCGAAATAGGGGTTCCAGGGCGCAAAGTCCAGGAAAATGGTGTTGTCGCTGGACCAGGTCACCAGTGCGCCGCTGTCCCAAAGCGTTTTGCAGCGGTACATATGCGTGGCGCGTCTCTCGCCGAGCAGGGGAATCAGCGGCTTGAGCGCATCGCCTGTGCCGTTCCCGCAGTGCCAGGCCGGCGTAAAGTTGGCGTAAACGCCCAGCTTTGCAAAACGCTCCAGATCTTCGTCGGCCTGAACCTCAAGATGGGCGCAGGTGACCTTGATGTGGAAGCGGTCTCCCAGCTCCTTGCGGACGATCTCCACAGCGTCGAGGACCGTGCGGGACGCAGCGTCGCCCACGGTGTGCAGGTGAAGATCCAGGTCTTCTTCGTTCAGCTGCTTCAGAAGCGCCGCGAGCTCCTCCTTCTTGAAGGCGGTGGAAGCGCCGGTCGTGCCGGTATCCGGATAGGGCTCCAGCAAGGCCGCGGTGTGGATCTTGAAGGTGCCGTCCATGAAGATCTTCATCGTGTGGACCTTCAAGTGCTCGGTGCTAAACTCACGGCGGAAGCGCTTGAGCTCCTCCAGCCCCTCCTTCGCCTGCCACGGCGCCGCAATGACATAGCAGCCGTCAACATAAATGGGCAGCTTCCCCTGCCTGTCCAGTTCACGCAGACGGGTGTAGACCCGCTCATGGAGGGCGGCATACCCCGGAATACCGGCGTCAAAGACCGCGTTCACACCGACATCCAGAGAGAAGTCGATCCAGCGCTGAAGCGCCGCGTCAATCTGCTCATCGCTCAGGTGCATGGAGCTGTCGAGAATGATGGGCACTTCAGCCGAGCATTCAATGATGTTTCCGGTCAGATGTCCGTCCTTTCTCTCATAATAACTGAGTCCGGGCACGGGATCCGGCGTGTCGTCCGTAATGCCGTGGCTGGCCAGAAGTCTGGAGTTTACCCAGATGCTGTGGCCTTCCGCTTCCTGGATCTGGAGCTCGCTGTCCGGACAGATCGCGTCAAGATCTTCCTTCGTGAGCGCTTCGCCGTTCAGAGACTTTTGCTCCATGACAAACCTGTAACGCTCCAGACCGGGCTTTTCCCGGATCACCTCTGCCATGATGTCCAGGGCTTCCTGTTTTCCGCAGCACGCAATGAGCCCGTCGATCGTTGCGTACTCAAAGCCAATGGGCCAGGTCACATGGACATGGCTGTCGATGATGCCGGGCATGATGAATTTTCCGCCCAGGTCGGTGACGGGACCCTCATACGCCGAAAGTCCGGCCTCGTCGCCCACATAAACAAACTTCCCGTCCTTCACCGCAAGGGCACTTGCCATCGGCCTGTCCTTGTCCGAGGTGTAGATCTTCGCGTTTTTGATGATCTGATCTGCTTTCATGTTTGTCCTCCTTTTATTGTGAAATATCCATTCGGTTTTCTGAACCCTTGATCCATAAAGGATCAGGGGTCTTCTTTTTTGCGTCCCTCACATGTTTCTGCATATTATGCAGAAATTTTTTTGAGAAAACCGCAAAAAAGCACTTGACAAACCCGCAAAAATCTGCGGTCGCCTTCGGCGACCAATCGAGAAGAGATGTGCCCGCGCCCCGGGACATCTACTAGCTCGATTGGAGGCCTTAGGCATGAAACCCGTAATCAACTCTCACCTTGACTACAGACGGTTTCTGAATGGAATTGGAGACATGTATCGGATCAACTGGAGATCCAAGCCTCCTGCAATTCGAGAGATCTACCTCCGTTTCAGAGAACTCGATCTCTCTGCTGTGGATCGTATCATGCAGGATCAATATTCCTCCCGTGGAGCTGAACCGCGTCCACCTTCCTGTATGCTGCGATCCACCTTTGTTGCAATGGCAACCAATTCCTTCAATCCGGACATTCTCTTGCTCCCTATTCACCATTTTCGTCAAGGCCTAACACATTATAACTATATCATATTATTCTGGTGCCACACAAGCGCAGAACAGCGCACTACAACGCACCGGTCAAAGAGAATCCGGGAAATTCTTCCCGGAAATACAAACCAACTCGATTGCCTTTATTAATTCCCACCCTGAATCTCTTTGGTGAGCATTTGTTCAATAATTCCCTTTATTTGATCAAGATTGTTCAATTTCCCCTGTTGCAGTTCTGTGTCCTTTTTCATGTTGAGGTAAGTATCTATATTCCGATACTTTTTCCCTAATTCATGAATGCTCCAGATTTTCCAAATGCTTATTAAGGTGCTTTCCTCCTTCATTTGCGCAAGGAACATATCTTCATCTGAGACTTCGACAGTTTCGATTCCTTCCTGTTTTTTCTGTTCAATTTCATCAGCCATTTCTTTTTTCTGTCTGATGATACGTAAATGAATAAGGTAACGAAGTATGGGCGTCGGAGTGTGATCCGGCGCTCTTTTTCATTTGGCCAAATCAAAACGCCCGGCGCTGATCGGCGTCCGGCGTTCTGAAAAAAGGAAGGATTAGGAGTATGAAGAACACATAGTAGCGGAACCGGTCGTACATCGGCCGGTGGAGGAAAGAGCTGTTATGCGTCGGGA
>JAGCAN010000155.1 GCA_017652685.1 Oscillospiraceae bacterium | reverse complement strand
GGGTTGGATTATGTTTCTCCGGATGCTTTCGTTTTTCTGGATCAGCCCGCCCGTTGCGGTGAGCGGGCACGGGAATACATCAAACGTCTTGCAGATGATATCCGCGAGCTGGGGCGACGGGCACTTGTCCCTGCGTCGGAAGAGAATTTTTATCTGTCCGTCGATGCTATGGTGAAAAGGCTGAAAGAGTTCCCGCTTTATATGGCTGATGCCTTTACCGCGGGCAGAACGCCCATCGAACCGCGTACAATGATGAGCATTCCGGCTAAGCAGCTTCCTTCCTATGCCGGAAATGCGCAGACGGCGGCTGATGATGCTCGTCAGCTTCTGAAAGCAGGCTGCTCACTGGCAGTCCTTGCCGGGGATAAACGCCGTGCAGAGGTGCTCTGTTCTTTCCTCAATGAGCATGGAGTCCCGTCTTTGCTTTCGCCGGACGACCAGACCCTTCCGGTAAAAAATCGTTGTACGGTGTATATTGGGGCAGTTTCCGCCGGGATGGAATATCCGGGGCTCCACCTCGCAATCCTGACGGACGCGCAGCTGATTCGCAAAAAGGGAAAAACACCCGCGAAAAGAAAACTGCCTGCAGGCCGGCAGAGGATAGAATCTTTTTCCGATCTCTCAGTCGGGGATTATGTGGTACATGAAAACCATGGGATCGGCCGGTTTACCGGGATTGTCCGTATGGAAGTGGACGGCTATGACAAAGACTATGTCAAAATTGCCTATGCGGGATCGGATGTACTGTATGTCCCGGCAACGCAGCTGGATCTTGTCTCAAAATATACAGCAGTCACGGAAGAGGCCAATATCAGGCTCTCCAAAATGGGCGGTGTCGAGTGGGAAAAGCGGCGTTCCAAAGCAAAAGGCGCTGCAAAGGACATGGCAAAACGACTGATCAGCCTCTATGCCCAACGGTTGAAGACACCCGGATATGCGTTCGCTCCGGACAGCGAGTGGCAGCGTGAGTTTGAAGAGAATTTCCCTTATACGGAAACGGATGACCAGCTTCGCTGTGCAGCAGAGATCAAACAGGATATGGAATCTTCCGTCCCGATGGACAGGCTCCTCTGCGGGGATGTCGGATTTGGCAAGACGGAAGTTGCCTTCCGCGCGGTCATGAAGTGCATTCTGGACGGGAAACAGGCGGCGCTCCTCTGCCCGACGACGGTCCTGGCCCAGCAGCATTACCAGACGGCTCTGCAGCGTTTTTTTGGTTTTCCTGTGAACATTGAGGTCCTGAGCCGCTTTACGACCGGTCAGAAGTCCGCAAATACGCTGAAAAATATCACCTCCGGAGCTTGTGATTTTGTAATTGGGACCCATCGCTTGCTGTCAAAGGATGTGAAGTTTAAAAAGCTGGGTTTACTGGTTGTCGATGAGGAACAGCGTTTCGGCGTGACGCATAAGGAACATATCAAGGAACTCTCCCGCGGCGTGGATGTCCTCACGCTCTCTGCAACGCCGATTCCCCGTACCATGAATATGGCTATGTCGGGGATTCGGGATATGTCCAATCTGGAGGAACCGCCGGAAGATCGGCTTCCGGTTCAGACCTTTGTGATGGAGCACGACTGGAATCTTCTTGCCGATGCTATGGTGCGGGAACTCCAGCGTGGCGGGCAGGTTTACTATCTTCACAATCGGATTGAGGATATTGAACGCACAGCTCGGAAGGTTTCGGAGGTGCTGGGTAGCGAGGTATCGGTTGCAGTGGCACACGGCCGCATGGATAAACAGATGCTTTCTGATGTGATGGATCGTGTCGTAAGCGGAGAAGTGCAGGTTCTTGTCTGTACCACCATCATTGAAACGGGTATTGATATTCCCAATGTAAATACGCTGATCATTGAGGATGCCGACAGGCTGGGCCTTGCCCAGCTGCACCAGATTCGCGGCCGTGTCGGCAGATCCTCCCGGCGGGCGAGTGCATATCTCACATTCCGGAGAGACAAAGTACTCACGGAGGATGCCGAAAAACGGCTCAATGCAATTCGTGACTTTGCAGCATTCGGATCTGGGATAAAAATTGCGCTGAGGGATCTGGAAATCCGTGGCGCAGGCACACTTCTCGGTGCGGAACAGTCCGGCCACATGGCTGACGTCGGATACGATATGTATATGAAACTTCTGAATGAGGCCGTCCTGGAAGCGCGTGGAATTGAAGTCCCGGCGAAAGCGGAATGTGCCGCAGATCTGGCCGTTTCTGCCAACATTCCGGAGCGGTATGTTCCCTCTTCCGAACAGCGGATGGAACTCTACCGTGAGATTGCCCTTGTACGGACGGAAGAAGAAGCTGACGATTTGCTGGATGAACTGATCGACCGTTTTGGAGATCCGCCTCCTGGGGTGAGCGCACTGATCCAGGTTGCTCTCCTGCGTGGAGAAGCTGGTGCTGCGGGAATTACGGACATTGCCCAGAAGCAGGGCTCTCTGCGCTTTACCTTGCGGGAATTTGAGATGGAAAAGGTCTCTGCACTTTATGGAACGGAACAATATAAAGGGCGTCTGCGGGTGGAAGCGGGTTCAAAACCCTGCCTGAGCCTCAAGATTCGCTCCAAAGCGCAGGTCATTGATGAAGCTCGTCGTTTTGTCCGCGACTGGGCGGCTGTTTCTCTTGACGGCGAAGGGCAGAAAGCTTAAGATATACTTACTATATATAAATAAGTAGAAACCGGGGTGGAACCATGTCCCGAAACGGACAGAATCGGAGGGAATTGTTATGAAGAGAATTACGGCACTGGCGGCAGTGATCTGCTTTCTTTTTACGGGGGCGCTGAGCGTCTTTCAGGTGAAAACCTTGGCAGCGGATTCGGCAAAACAGCAGGAAGCTTATATCGAGGTGGTTCCGGCAGCAGCCGGAATCGACTATGAAGCCCTTTACCGATCCCATCCGGCGGAGGAACTTGTTGCATCGGTAAACGGGGAACCGGTTCTCTGGGATGAATATTTCTATTTCTACTGCGGCTATGCTGCGGAAGTGGAAAGCATTATGGATTACTATGGCCAGAATGGTGTTCCGATTTCATGGGAGGATACCTATCAGGACGGCCTGACCTGGGCAGATGTACCGGCAGAAAGCGCTGAGCAGTCTATCTGTGAATATCGCGGGATTCATCTTTTCGCGGAAGAAAACGGGATCAGCCTTCCGGCGGACGCCGAAGAGCAGATCGACCGTCAGATCATAGAATCTGCAGAATCCGTTCTGGGAGAGGGGGCTACGGAGGAAGCTTTCGCTGCCTATCTGGCAAAGGGATATCTTTCCATGCCTGTCTACAGGCGGATGCTCTCTACAAATCTTCTGTACCAGCAGCTGCTGACGGAGCTTTACGATGGGGAAACGGAAGAGGGCGACGTGCAGAATGCTCAGGCTGATCTGACAGAAAAACTACAGCAGAATCTGGAAAAAATCTCTTTTGTTCCTGAAGGCTCTTTTCAGCGTCCGAATGTGATGTCCTATCAGATTGGCGGCTGAAACACCCATATATGCTGTGTTAAGAAATAGCCAATTACAAGATGTGGTAGAAAAAAGAAAGTAAAAAATTTTTTCAAAAAACTGAAAAAAACAGTTGACAAGGGTTGCTGGATGTGGTATATTAACCAAGCTGTCGCCGAGAGGGGCACAGCGGTGTACCTTGAAAATTGAACAATGTAAGAAAACAGCTTATGCAAATAAGCACCAAAAAGGGAACTTGAAAAGAGTCGAAAG
>JAGCAN010000154.1 GCA_017652685.1 Oscillospiraceae bacterium | reverse complement strand
TGTGCAGCTGGTTTATTTTCAGATATCAGAGGAATACAGGCGTCAGGGCATCGGCAGGAAACTCTTTTCCATGGCTTGTGAAGAGGCCCGGCGGCTGGGTGCGGATAAACTGTACATTTCGGCTCATTCCTCAAAAGAGTCACAGGCGGCATACCGGGCACTTGGCTGTACGCCTGCGGAGGAGATCAATGAGGGACTGGCAGCAGAGGAGCCCTTTGATGTCCAAATGGAATACAGATTATAAAAGAGCAGGAGAAGTGGGATGTATATTGTCAAAGCAGAAGCAAAACAGATAGAAAAAATCGTAACTATGTCTATCAGAGCTTTTGAAACAGATGTAAACGTTGGCGGAGTAAAAGGTGAGTGTCCGCCTGGATTTGATTCGGTAGAATGGCATAAACAAATGGCCCGGGAGGGGTATTTGTATCAGGCAATGATAGAAAATGATTTGGTAGGGGCTGCCATTGTATTCCCGGATGAAACAGAAAACAGCGTATACATAGGCAGGATTTTTATTGATAGCGTCTATCATAGAAAAGGTTACGGAATTCGCTTGATGGATTGTATAGAAAAGAATTTCCCATGGGCTGCCGAGTTTCATCTGGATACCCCCTGCTGGAATGAGCGGACAAATGCTTTTTACAAAAAATTAGGCTATCGGATCATAAAGGTTGAGGATGGGTTCGTCTTTTACCAGAAAAGAAAAAGCGAACCCAATACTATCCGAAATTTCACATGAAGCAACCTTCTCATTTGTGGAGGCTTGAGGTTTTCGGATGGAAAAACTGACCGAAAATATGAACCGCTTTGCTGAAAGCAAACTCGGCAGCGCAGAGTATTTGTAGAAAAGAGCAAAAATGAATCACGATAAATCATTGATAGGAGGACATCATCATGAATACGTTAAAAACCATTCAGACCTTAGCGAAAATCGGAAAAGTTTTCAGTAAAATCATCTTTGTCTGCTGCATCGTTGGCTTCTGCGGCTGCATCGTCGGCATCGTCAGTCTCGCGCTCGGCGCGGAAACCTTCAAGCTGGGCGGCGTCACCATACACAGCATGATCGAGAACGAGGCAGGGCTGAACCTACCTACCCTGTATGCGTCCATGGCGGTCGGCCTGCTCTTCTGTGCGGCCGAGGCCGTTTTGTGTAAATTTGCGGAGGCCTATTTCAAGCATGAACTGGCCGATGGTGATCCCTTCACCCTGCGCGGCGCAAAGGAGCTGCTGCGCCTGGGCATCCTGACCATCGTCATCCCTCTGGGCACGGTGATCGTCTGTTCCATCGGCGTCTCCATTGCAGACAACATGGTTCCCGGCATCGACAAGCTGTCCATCGGGGAGTTCTCTTCCGTGGGTCTGGGTGTCATGATGATCGTGCTTTCCCTCTTCTGCAGATACGGTGCGGAAGTATGCAGCGGGAAGTCTTCTTCGGAAGGTAGAAAACTCGAAGAAGGCTGATATAACGTGGAAACGGAACGGCTGATCCTCGATTCCATCAAGGAATCCGACAAAGAGGACTACTTTATCAACATTTCCCACGACAAAAAGGTGCTGGAAACCTTTATCTGCCGCTATGCGGAAACGATGGAGGAATTCGATTTTTCCTCCTATCCGGGAAGACAGGATCTGTTTGCGATCCGGCTGAAGGAAACCGGACGTCTCATCGGGATCATCAGTTGCTTCGACGAGAAGGACGGCTCCTGCGAGATCGGATACGGGATCGGCTCCGGGTACTGGAACCGGGGCTATGCAACAGAGGCGGTTCATCGGTTCCTGGACTATCTGTTCCGGGAGAAGAGGCTGAAAACCGTCTATGCTTCTTTCTTCACCGGGAATGACGCATCCCGGCGCGTGATGGAGAAATGCGGCATGAACTTCGATCACTTTTCGGAGAAAGAACTGAGCTATCTGGGAGTCGAGCAGGATCTGACCTATTACCTTATCAATGATGGGAGGCAATCGACCATGAATCGTTTTATTGCTTACTGCGGACTGGACTGTGAAAGCTGCGAAGCCAGGCTCGCAACCGTAAACAACGACGCCGCCTTGCGGCAAAAAGTCGCCAAGGAGTGGTCGGACTTGAACGGCGTGGAGATCACGCCGGAGATGATCAACTGCGTCGGCTGCCGGATCAACGGGGTCAAGACGCCCTACTGCGAATCGCTCTGTCCGATCCGTCAGTGTGCCATGAGCCGGGGCCTGGAGGCCTGCGGCGGCTGCGGGGAAATGGAGCGCTGTGAGAAGCTGGGAGCGATCACCGAGCACAACGCAGAAGCTTTGAAGCGGCTGAGAACAGGCATTTGAACAGAAGGAAGGACCAGATGGAGTATCATAAAATCATTACCTTGAAGGACGGCAGAGCCTGCACGCTCCGAAACGGAACGGCGGAGGACGGGCATGCGCTGCTCGACCTTATCAACCTCACCCATACGCAGACGGATTATCTGCTCACGTACCCGGAGGAGCACAGCTATACCGCCGAGGACGAGGCGGAGCTGCTGCGGAGAAAGACAGACAGTGTCGATGAAATCGAACTTCTTGCGTTTGTTGACGGCGCGATCGTTGGCTCGGCCGGGGTTACCTGTGTTGCCCGCAAGGAAAAGGTACGGCACCGCGCGGAGTTTGGTATCAGTGTGGATAAAGCATACTGGGGTCTCGGGATCGGTCGGGCTTTGACCGAAGCCTGCATCGAATGCGCTGAAAATGCCGGCTACGTCCAGCTGGAGCTGGAGGCGGTCGCAGAGAACAAAAACGCCCTCGCCCTGTACAGGAGCGTGGGCTTCCAGGAGTACGGCAGGAACCCGAAGGGCTTCCGCTCCCGCCTGACCGGCTGGCAGGAGCTGGTGCTCATGCGGCTGGAGCTGGGCGGGCAAAGAGCTATGTGAGGGACTGGCACAAAAAACAGGGATAGCACAGGAAAAGGAAGGTATTCATTCCATGAAAAGGAAGATCCTCAGTCTTTTCGCCGTTTTGCTGGCGGTTGTAATGGTTTTGCTTTTCGCTTTCCTCCTGCTCTATGGGCCGAACTTCGGCGTCTATCTGCGAAAGCCCAGCCCGCAGGCTTACGGGGATCGTGCGCTTGCCTTTATGGAGAATGGGTATTACTCCTCTGCGGAAGAGTGGCGGGAGGCAAAAGCGACGGCGCAGGATGCTCTGCGCAGTGCGCAGAGCTATGAGGACACCTGGCCGATCCTGCGTGAAGCGCTCTCCGCTGCGGGCGGCAAGCATTCCCGACTGGTCACACCGACGGAAGAGGAAGAAGCCCGGGAGGACCCGATCACCCTTCCGCTGGTCAGCACCGACAGCATGGAACACGGCATCGTGACCCTTGTGATCCCGGAATTCACCCAGGGAGCGGAGCAGGCACAGGAATACACGCAGATCGTGCTTTCCTGGCTGCGTGAACATCAGGACGCAACCGGTGTGATCATCGATCTGCGCGCCAATCGCGGCGGCGATCTAGCGCCGATGATCTGCGCGCTCTCCCCGCTGCTGCCGGACGGTCCGCTGCTGGGCACCCGGTATGCCAGCGGCCAGATGAACACCATGACACTGGCAAACGGCGCTTTTTCGAGCGGAAGCGGCATGACAGTGGAGAGTTTTAAAATGCCCGAGACGATCCCCATCGCCATTCTGACCGACGAATGGACGGGCAGCTCCGGCGAGGCCGTGCTGCTGGCCTTCCGGGGACTGGAAAACGTGCGCAGCTTTGGCTCTCCGACAGCCGGATATGCCAGCACCAACACCATCTTCCGCCTGTACGACGGAACGCAGATCGTGCTGACCGTCGGCGCGGATGTGGCTTTGCGCACAGGCGAAGTGTTCTGTGAGGAGCCGATCCCGCCGGATGTCTTGACAGACAGTCCCGAGCAGGAGGCTGCCGCATGGATCCGCAGTCGATAACTGCAGAAAACGAGTGGAAACAGCGGTGAGTAAGCTGCTTTTCGCCGGGGGGCTTTCCCGTTTGGAGGGAAAATGAAAACAAAAAGGATTATTAAATGGATCTGCGGAATCGCCGCCATGATACTTGCAGCACTGTTGTTCCTGATCGGCAGTTTTGTCTATGCCACAAGGTACAGAATCTCAGATGTCGATGCAGCGACTTCTCCGGACGGCAAGCATGAAATTGTATTTCAGGCCGTCGGGGAGCCAGACTGGCCGTTTGGATATTCACACGCAAGAATTGTTTTGAAGCGCAATGGCGAGATTGTTACCAAACGAAAATTTGACGTGGCAAACGACGGGGGTGTCCTTCATCCCGAAAACTGGAGCGTTCGCTGGGAAGAAAACTGCGTGAAAGTCATAATCTCCGGGGAAGAGCAGCCGGATGCTTTTTATGCATTCTTTTTTGACGGTACTGTCCGGCATGAATCACTTGCCGTGCAGGAACTTGATAATCGCGAAGCAGTGTCGCCGGAAATGATGTTTGACGAACCAACGACAGATTTTTCGGATCTTGTTGCTGAGAATGAGAAAGGCGAAAGCGTTTTTGTCATTCCGATCGAAGACTTCATTGATTGCTATAACAGGGTGTATCTGCAAACGCACGAAACCGGCTATCTGAATTCTACGAACTCCGAGAACTGGTATTGTTTCAGCGAGCTTTCCCCCTGCTTTGGGTATGAGTCCGTTCGATATAGATTTTCTGCGGACAAAACCGTCTGGCCCATGCCGACCATCTCTGTCTACGCCCCGAACAATGATGAAATATATGAAATCCGTATGGTCTTTGACGACCATGGCTATCAGGATCGGTTTCACGAATTGTTCAGAGAGCTTTGCATCTGTATGGAAAAGATGTTGATGCCGGAGATGTCGATGGCGGAAGCAGAGACGCTGTTTGAGACACTCTATGCCCAATCAGACGACAATTTTTTCGGCGATCACTCCGCTTTTGACGACCCACAGCGTCCGCCGCTCAATGCCGTATATCAGGATAAAAACATCGGAATGTATTGTTTTTACGGATCAGGAAATATTGAAATCTGTTTTGTCCCGCTGACCGCACGCTCTATTGTT
>JAGCAN010000153.1 GCA_017652685.1 Oscillospiraceae bacterium | reverse complement strand
GGTTGCGTGCGAGAATAGTGTACTCACCGAGCTTCACGGTATCTACTTTGAACGGGCCGGTACCAATCGGATTCTGCCAGAAGGTATCAGCGGAGAAGTTCTCGGGAGCTACATTTTCCAGACAGTGCTTCGGAAGAACAGGCCACTGGGAGAAGACCGTCAGGGCATTCGGCTGCGGGTTGTTGAATTCGAAGGTTACCTTGTTGCCGTCAACTGTGATGGCTTTTGCATCATTGACAACATCGGTCATAACCGTGTTGGCACCGGGAACCGTCGGATAATACTCGAACGTCCACTTTACATCTTCTGCCGAGAAGTCGACTCCGTCATGCCACTTTATGCCATCTCTCAACGTGAAGGTGATCACAGTGCCGTCTTCAGATACTTCAAAGCTTTCGGCGAGCTGGCCATCAGTCGGAGCAAGGCTCTCATTGGCATTGAGCAGACGGTCAAATACGACTTCCTGATGCCAGAAAAGGGCGGGGTTAGTAGCAGGGTGCTCAAGGAAGTTTACAGCACCGGTGTTGGTGTACAGTGTGTTATCCGGTCTGTCAATCGTCCAGTCGAGAATGTTCTTCTGGTAAGCAAACTGATCATTGCCTGCAGGGTTGCCCTTCATGTCAAGGTGAGAAGAAGTAACGACCCACGAGGGAATGTAGAATAGCGGGATAACTTCAACATTTTCATTCTCGTACAGCTGGATTGCGTCATAGGCGGCTTTCTGATCTTCCATCGTTACGGCAACTTTTGCCGTCTCGATCAGAGCATCGAGCGCAGGGTCAGGCAGAACAGTGGAGTTGTTTGCTGCCGTGCTGTGATGGCGGTTGTAGAACTCACCGAGAGTCAAAGCGTTAGTGCCTGCAAAGCAGAGATCCCAGTCAACAGCAGTATGTACGCCGTCTGCAGAGGGAGTCCACAGCAGGGCGGTGAGGTTGTCGGTCAGGAGCTGGAACTCCATCTTGACGCCGACATCTGCCCAGAACTGCTGGATAACCGTGATGGTGTCAAGCAGGTTGCCTGTATAATAGACAGCTCTGATGGTGTAGCTTCCGTCCCATCCGGCTTCTGCAAGGAGTTCTTTTGCCTTTTCGGGGTTATAAGTGTACTCCGTCAGGCCATCAGCCTGCCAGTAGCCTTCCGGTACAAGGGACTTGTGGGCTGCCGTTACAGTGCCGTTCCAGAGTGCGTCGACTATGGCGTCCATATCAATGGCATACCACAAAGCCTGGCGGACACGGACGTCCTGCAGCGGGTTAGGGTATGCGGTTCCGCCCACGCCGTCAGCGGAAGCAGAGATGGCGCAAAGTGCAAATAACATGCACAGTGCAAGCAGCATTGCAAGTAGTTTCTTCATTGGATCCTCCTGTAATAGTATTTTGTTTCATCCATACCGCTATAACAATGGATGGTGTAATGCTATTTTACCGAAAAATACCCTTTCCGTCAACCGCTTTCTTGTGCAAAAAACCGGGTTTTCTCAGAATGAATGCAAAAAATACGTTATTAACAGTTGCAGCTTTGGGCTATTACCTGTATAATCATAACAGATTCGAAAACCTCAAAATAAACAGTTTGTTGGAGGAGAAATCATGGAAAAAAATAAAGTATTTAAATCCATGGATGGAAATGAGGCTGCCTCTTATATTTCTTATGCCTTTACGGAGACTGCCGCAATCTATCCCATTACCCCTTCAAGCCCTATGGCCACCCATGTCGATGAGTGGGCTGCCAACGGATTGAAAAACATATTCGGTACACAGGTTCAGATTGTGGAAATGCAGGCGGAAGCAGGTGCCTGCGGAGCCCTTCAGGGTATGCTGGAAGCGGGTTCCCTTGCAGCAACATATACGTCCTCTCAGGGCCTGATGCTGATGATTCCGCCCATGTATCGTATTGCGGGGTTGCAGCTTCCGGCGGTGATGCATGTGGCTGCCCGGTCTCTGAGCATACACTCCATTTCAATTTTTGGGGACCATTCCGATGTGATGGCCTGTCGGCAAACCGGCTGGGCACAGCTGGCATCTTCCAGTGTACAGGAATGCATGGACATGGGTGCGGTTGCGCATTTATCTGCTATCAAAGGGCACATTCCCGTTCAGCATTTCTTTGACGGGTTCCGCACCAGCCATGAAATCCAGAAAATTGAAGTTCTGGATTTTGATGATATGGCAAAACTGGTGGATTATAAGGAACTGAAAAAATTCCGTGATCATGCACTGAATCCGGAGCACCCGACAATCCGGCACACAGGTGAAAATGATGATACATACTTCCAGCATCGCGAGACGATCAACCCGGTTTATGAGTCATTTCCGGATGTTGTGGAAGAGTATATGGAAAAGATCTCTGCCCTTACGGGAAGAGAGTACAGGCTCTTCAACTATTTTGGCGCTCCCGATGCCGAACGGGTTATCATTGCTATGGGTTCTGTCAGCGATACAGTTCGTGAAGTGGTTGATTATCTTACGGAGAGGGGAGAAAAGGTCGGCTTTGTACAGGTGCATCTGTACCGTCCGTTCTCTCTGAAGCACTTCCTTGCTGCAATCCCGGAAAGCTGCAAGATCCTTACGGTTCTGGATCGCACCAAAGAACCCGGTTCCCTCGGGGAGCCACTTTTCGAAGACGTCAGTACGGCGCTGATGGAATCGGGCAGGATGCTTACCGTACTGGGTGGAAGATATGGTCTTTCATCGAAGGATACTACGCCTGCCCAGATAAAAGCCGTATTTGATAATATGGCTGGAGAGAAGAAGAATCATTTCAGCGTTGGTATTACGGATGATGTGACCTTCAGATCCCTTCCGGTGGGAGAGAATATCGTAACCTCCGGCAAGAGCATCATTTCCTGCAAATTCTGGGGCCTGGGATCAGACGGTACGGTGGGTGCCAACAAAAACTCCTGCAAGATTATCGGCGACAATACCGACCAGTATGTTCAGGCATATTTCCAGTATGACAGCAAGAAATCCGGTGGTCTCACGAGAAGCCATCTTCGGTTTGGCCATGAGCCGATCCTCAGTACCTACTATGTTACGATGGCGGATTTTGTGGCCTGCCACAAGCAGAGCTATATGCACAGTTATGATATCGTAAAAGAAGTAAAACCGGGTGGTATTTTCCTCCTGAATACGAGGTGGAAGGGAGAGCAGCTTGTCGCGAACCTGCCGAATCGGGCAAAACGGATTCTGGCAGAGAGAAAAATAAACTTCTATATCATCGATGCCACTGATATCGCGGAGGAAATCGGCCTCGGAAACCGCACCAGCACGGTGCTTCAGGCAGCTTTCTTTAAACTCTCCGGAGTTCTGCCGGTCGCGGAAGCGGAGAAATACATGAAAGAAGCTGCTGTCAGGACCTTTTCACGAAAAGGTGAAAAGATCGTGAATATGAATCTGGCTGCAATTGAGCGTGGCCTGACAGATGCTGTCAAATTTGAGGTTCCGGAAGAATGGGCTGAGTTGAAAGATGAGGATGGAGCAGTAGATGAGAATCTGCCGGAATTCGTCCGGAATATCCTGATCCCTATGAATCGTGCAGAGGGAGACTTGCTTCCGGTCAGCGCATTTTCCAAATATACAGACGGCGTTATGCCTGTTGATACAGCCCGTTTTGAAAAGCGCGGTGTAGCGGATAATGTTCCTGTCTGGGACAGCGAGAAATGCATTGGCTGTAATCGCTGTGCACTTGTATGCCCGCATGCTGCAATCCGTCCTTTCCTCTTTACGGAAGAAGAAGCAGCATCTGCTCCGGAAGCCTGCATAACCAAAAAAGCGGCTGGTAAGGGGTTTGAAAATCTTCGCTATCGTATTCAGGTGGATGTGCTTGACTGCCAGGGCTGCGGAAGCTGTGTAAATGTATGTCCTGCAAAAGAGAAGGCTCTTCATATGGTTCCGCTGGATGATGTGCTGGGAGAGCAGAAGACCTGGGATTACTGCCTTACAGTCAAAAAGAAAGAGAACCCTATGAACCGCTTTTCTGCCAAAGGCAGTCAGTATGAACAGCCGCTCTATGAATTCTCCGGTGCGTGCCCAGGATGCGGGGAGACCCCTTATATCAAACTTCTGACGCAGCTTTTTGGCGACTGGCTTTATGTGGCAAATGCAACCGGTTGTTCTCAGGCCTATGGCTTTTATACTCCCTCCTACCCGCAAACGGTGACGGAGCGCGGGTTCGGGCCGGCCTTTACCAATTCACTGTTTGAAAACAATGCGGAGTTTGCTCTGGGCATCAGTATCTCTGCCGGGCAGATGCGGGATCAGGTCAAAATGCATGCCGGACGCATTGTGGAAACCACAAAGGATCAATCTCTGAAGGCAGCACTGGAAGCATGGCTCCTGGAGGGAGATGACAGCGATAAAACACTTGCTCTGTCCGATGCCGTCCGTGCAGCTATAGCAAAAACGGAAGAAAACAGTGCCGATATTGCCTTTATCCGTGACAGAGAAGATGCACTTACCAAAAAGGCAGTCTGGATGGTCGGCGGTGACGGCTGGGCTTATGACATCGGTTATGGCGGCTTGGATCACGTCATCGCCAGCGGGCGTGACCTGAATGTTCTTGTAATGGATAATGAACTGTATGCGAATACTGGCGGGCAGGCCTCTAAAGCAACGCCGACAGGTGCCTCAGTACAGTTTGCTGCAGCGGGAAAAGAAACTCCCAAAAAGGATCTTGGGCTGATCCTTTCCACCTATGGCTATGTCTATGTGGCCCATGTATCGATCGGGGCAAATCCCGAGCATCTGATCAAGTGCCTCAGAGAAGCCGCCGCATACAACGGCCCTTCAATCGTGATAGCGTATGCGCCCTGCATTAATCACGGCCTATCAAAAGGAATGGGCCATTCCATGGAAGAAGGAAAAGCAGCAGTTGAATGCGGTTTCTGGCCACTCTACCACTACAATCCAGATTATGAAAGAGAGGGGAAGAACCCCTTCTCCCTGGATTCCGGTGAGCCGAACGGCAAACTTCGGGAGTATATGATGGGCGAAAACCGCTTTGCTTCTTTGACGCGCACCTTCCCCGACCGCGCGGAGCGGCTGTTTGCAGAAGCGGAAGAATTCACTGCCCGGCGTTATGCAAAATACAAAAAAATGGCAGATTCTTAAGCAGCCTCATCAGATCTTTAAAATAATACAGCCCTCTTTACTAAACAGTAAAGAGGGCTGAAATCACAGTATTGGGTTTGTTCTTGAAAGCGTGTGATTATTTGCTCAAGCTGTTCTGAACAGCTACTGCCACTGCAACAGTTGCACCAACCATGGGGTTGTTGCCCATGCCGAGGAAGCCCATCATTTCCACGTGAGCGGGAACAGAAGAGGATCCTGCAAACTGTGCATCGGAATGCATTCTGCCCATGGTGTCGGTCATGCCGTAAGAAGCCGGGCCTGCTGCCATGTTGTCCGGGTGCAGCGTACGTCCGGTGCCGCCGCCGGAGGCAACGGAGAAGTACTTTTTGCCCTGCTCAACGCATTCTTTCTTGTAGGTGCCGGCCACCGGGTGCTGGAAGCGGGTAGGATTGGTGGAGTTGCCCGTAATGGAAACGTCGACCTGCTCAAAGTGCATAATTGCGACGCCTTCACGCACATCATCTGCACCGTAGCAGCGGACGTTGGCACGCTCGCCTTCGGAATAACGGATTTCGCGGACAATCTTCAGCTCACCGGTGTAATAATCGAACTGAGTTTGTACATAAGTGAAGCCATTGATACGGGAGATGATCTGCGCAGCATCTTTTCCGAGGCCATTGAGGATGACACGGAGGGGCTCTTTGCGCACTTTGTTGGCATTGCGAACAATACCGATTGCACCTTCAGCGGCGGCGAAAGATTCGTGCCCTGCGAGGAAAGCGAAGCACTTCGTTTCGTCGCTCAGCAGCATAGCAGCCAGATTGCCGTGGCCAAGGCCGACTTTCCGGTTTTCCGCCACAGAGCCGTCAATGCAGAAGCTCTGCAGGCCGATGCCGATAGCGCGTGCAGCTTCTTCAGCATTCTTTACTCCGGATTTCAGGGCAATAGCAGCACCGACGCAGTACGCCCAGCAGACGTTTTCAAAGCAGATTGGCTGAATGCCCTTGGAGATCTCATAGGGATCAAATCCTGCGTTTTTGCAGATTTCTCTGCTCTCTTCCACAGAGGCGATGCCGTATTTAGCCAGTACGCCGTTGATCTTTCCGATCCGGCGATCATAGTTTTCAAATAATGCCATCGTTTGGTCCTCCTTTATTCCTTGCGGGGATCAATGTACTTGACGGCTGCATCCCACTGGCCATAGTGACCGGTAGCCTTTTTCATGGCTTCATTTGCATCCATGCCGCCTTTGATGAAATCCATCATCTTGCCGAGGCTGACAAACTCATAGCCGATGATCTCGTCATCTGCATTGAGTGCCATACGGGAGCAGTAACCTTCTGTCATTTCCAGATAGCGCGGGCCCTTTTCCTTTGTGGCAAACATTGTTCCGACCTGGGAACGCAGTCCTTTTCCGAGATCCTCCAGCGAAGCGCCGACCAGAAGGCCGCCTTCGGAGAAAGCACTCTGTGTACGGCCGTACACAATCTGTAAAAACAGTTCGCGCATGGCGGTATTAATGGCGTCACAGACGAGGTCTGTGTTCAGAGCCTCCAGAAGTGTCTTGCCGATGAGGATTTCCGAAGCCATAGCTGCGGAGTGGGTCATGCCGGAGCAGCCAATCGTCTCAACCAGTGCTTCCTGAATGATACCGTCTTTAACATTCAGTGTCAGCTTGCAGGCACCCTGCTGCGGTGCGCACCAGCCTATCCCATGGGTGAAGCCGGAGATATCTCCGATTTCTTTTGCCTGGACCCAATTCCCTTCTTCGGGGATCGGGGCAGGGCCGTGATATGCGCCTTTTGCGACAGGGCACATATGCGTAACTTCTGCGGTGTAATTCATAGGCGTTTCCTCCAGATAAAATTGAAAAACAGAAAACTTCTTAAAAAAACCAGAAGCCATCAGCTGTTTTTTCAGTGGTTTGTTTCCGGGGCAGATTTTTAACCCGACAGATATATGATACCAGAAGAAGCACCTGAATGCAAGTATTTTTCTGACATAGTGCCTGGTATTCCGGACATTTCTTACCGCGTCGTCTGTCTTATCGTTTGTTGCTCTGCCGCCAGATTTTCTGCTTTTCAGCAGAAGCAATCAGCTCTTCACGGAAGTCCGGGTGCGCGATAGCGATGAGAGCTTCTGCCCGCTGCCATGTCGTTTTGCCTGGCAGGCTTGCGATACCATATTCCGTCACAATATTCGGAGCCTGAGTCCGCGGCGTGGTGATAATATCACCCCCATTAAAATAGGGGAGGATGTTGGAATGAAGCACTCCTGCTTTGTCCGTATATGTTGCATGTATGGCAAGAAAGGCTCTTCCGTGGTCTGCTTCCATAGCCCCGGTGATAAAATCAACTTGACCGCCAGTACCGGAGATTTGGCGAAGGCCTGCTGACTCTGAACTCACCTGGCCGTACAGATCCACTGCAATACAGCTGTTGATGGAGATAAAGTCATCCAGCTCCCGTATAACCGCAGGGCTGTTCACGTAGCTCATCGGAGCGGAAAGAACAGCATTGTTGTGATCCAGAAAGTCATAGAGTTCTCTCGACCCGTTGCAGATCGAAAACACACCCTTACCGCGGTTGAGCTTTTTCTTTGCATTTGTGATCTTCCCGGCACGATAGAGATCGAGATAACCGTCACTCATAAGCTCGGTATGCATCCCGAGATCCTTCACATCAGATTCAGCGATCATACTTCCGATGGAATTGGGGATGCCGCCGATGCCAAGCTGAAGAGTGCTGCCGCTGGTGATATAAGGGAAAATATACGAGGCAATCTTGCGGTCTGTATCTGTCGCTGCAGGGCTCTTGACCGTTGGGATCGGGAGATTACACTCAACAACTGCATCTACGTCGTAAATGCTGATATGATCGTTGGCAAGCCCGGCAATGGTAGGCATTGTCGGGTTTACTTCCACCACAACATGTTCTGCCGCATCCAGTATTTCCTGCATCGTACAATTCGTCAGACCATAGGAGAAGTTGCCGTTTTCATCCATCGGAGCAACAGTAACCATGGCTACATTGACCGGTGCATATCCTTTCCGATAATAAGTGCCGTTATGCCGAAACATCATCGGTGAATGATAGGCTCTTCCCTGGTCGATATATTTTCGATCCAGAGCAGAGCAGTGCCAAAGATTGTAGGTAAAGGATCCATAGGGGTCTTTCTCTACGGTGTGGATCGGGATCATGGAGATCGCGTTACGGATTTTCACATCGTGAAGTTCCCCGCTGCGCGCGGCAAGTGCAGCATCCAGCGCCTGCGGATAGGAGCAGGTTTCGCTGTAATCTACCCAGTCTCCGTCTTTTACTATCTGAACAGCTTCTTCAGCGGATTGGAGTTTTTCTTTATATATAGTCTGAATATTCATTCCCGACAGCCTCCGGCTTTTTTAACCTATTCTATTATATATATTTGCTGGAAAAACACAATTTGGCTTGTCCGGCATATGGTTTTTTATATCGATAGAGTCGCAGCAATGGCGGCTTCTGATATTAAAATGCCCCAAGCGCTTTGAAAAGGGCACACCAGCCGAAAAGAGTCAGACAGGAGAAAAGAGAAGTCAGAATTACAATGCCGCCGGCCAGTTCTGCATCTCCGCCCATCTGCTGACTCATCGTGAAAGACGATACCGCAGCGGACGAAGCAAAAATACCGATCAAACCGGTAAATTCAACGCCTCGGAAGCCAAGCAGATATCCGATCGTCAGAAAGATAGCCGGGTTGAAAACCAGTTTGAAAGCTGTAGTTATGGAAAGCTGTTTTGCAATATTGCCGAAGCTGTCAAATCGGAAAAACGCGCCCAGAAGGAACAGCATCAGTGGGGTCGCAACACCGGCCATGCCGTTGATAGCCGTTTCTATACTCTTCGGAAACCGCACTTTAAGCAGGAGACAGAGAATGCCGGCAGCCGTAGCGAGAATAAGCGGATTCGTCACAATACGAAGCGCAACTTCCCGCGGCCGAACCTTTTCTCCTCCGTATAGGGAAAGCGCAATAACAGCAAGAATATTAAATTCAGGTGTGATGAGTGCACATAGGAATACGACCGGAGCAATATCTTCATGCGGTAAAAGTGCTCTGGCGATTGCCAGGCCGATCAGTGTGAAGTTGGAACGGAAGATTCCCTGCACAATCACACCTTTCTGGTTTTCCTGATCGGCAACCTTATTGGCGACAAGAAAGCCGTACAGAAACTCCACAAGAATACCGCAGAGGACGAAAAGGATCAGCTTCGGTTTGACTGCAGTGCTCAGATCAGAACTGTAAATAGCATTGAACACACTCGTGCTGAGAAACACAAGGAAAGCTACTTTATTGAATTTTAGAATGATCTCCTCATCAATCAGCCCGCGCTTTTTTGCAAGGTATCCTGCTGCCATATACAGGCAGAGCGGTAACACGGCGTTTAAACTTATCTGAAGGCTTTCCATAAGAATCCTTTCAAAGAGAGAATTATACCTCTCGAGGGCAATTTACAACATGGATCGGATTTCCGTTCAGATAAGAACGGAGATTGTCAAGTGAGCAATCCATGATGCGGATTCGCGCTTCTTTCGGCGCCCAGGAGATATGCGGAGTAATCAGACAGTTCTTCGCTGTCAGCAAAGGATTATCGCCCCG
>JAGCAN010000152.1 GCA_017652685.1 Oscillospiraceae bacterium | reverse complement strand
TCCTGAATGGCCTGTAACTCCGCTTCTTCGGCAACTGCCAGCGGAACCACGCAGAAGATCAGCACCAGAATCAGCAGGCAGCTGAACAGTTGTCTGGTTTTCTTCATCCTGTTTTCCTCCTTACAGTTTTATACTTTGTTTATTATTTTAAATGCTTAACATTTTGAAAGCAAGAGGATTTTAAAATTGGGGATGGTCTGCTTGGCCATCCCCATACAATTGTTTAGTTTTATTCTGCCCTCGCAAAGTACAGAATCACGTCTGGTGAGATCTCAAACGCGAGCATTCCATCTGCCAGTAACTTGATCCTTCTGGTCTGCCAGTCGTATTCACCCTTTCGCTCAAACATGCCGTCGAAAAACGCATACGACTCAAGCGTTTCCCCTTCAAAGGCAGCCTGTCCGTTCAGCACCTTGAGTCTGGTGGAGGTTATGCCCAGAGTCTGGGCAAAGTCTTCCTCTGCCATCACTTCTTCTATCGGCATCATCAGCGCGTCCATAGAGAGATATCTGGCTTCCCATGTGCCGTCAAACTCGGGCCTGCTCTCCGCCACAATAGGCTCTGCGGGTACAAACCCGGCGTCAGTAGCTACCACAGGTGCTTCTGCTCCAAGGGCTGCTTCTCTCTCGAAGTAGACATTCATGTAGCCCATAAATTCATAGACCATTGTTCCGTCTTCGAGGAGGCGGTAACTGTCAGGCTGCCAGTTGCTCTCTTCTGGCTCAACAAGCGTTCCGTCGTCAGTAAAGATGAATGCTTCAGGTTCCTGGCCTTCGTATGCTACGGATCCTTCTGAGATGATTACAATGTCGGACGGCAGTATCGGGAGGGAAGAGTTTGCATTCGCAGCATCGTAAGACATTGACATTCCTTCCATCGCAATCGTGGTAGCTTTCCATCTGCCGTCAAACTCGGCAACACTTTTGGCCGCAATCGGCTCTGCAGCTACGAACCCCGGGCCAGGTGCCTCACGTGTGAAAGTCATTTCTGTTCCGTCCTGCTCACCGCGCAGTCCCTTTTCCGTCGGAGTAAAGACAGCATCCATGCCCTGGGCTGAAAAGACAGCGCTATCGCCGTCAACTTTCCAAGATCCCGTGATTTCCTGGCCCATCCCATTCAGGACAGCAGTGCCGTCATCTGAGAAGACAAGTGTCATCGTTAAGCCCATCTCGGCAGCATTGACAAGTGCTCCACCCCCCACGTCGATCTGATCAACATACCAGGTGCCGGTAAACGGATCCTCAGAGGAAACTGCCACAAGTGCAGGGGTGTTTTCTGGTTGAATCAGTGCATCCGGATTGTTACCGGGCAGTGCCTCAGAGGCAGCAGATTCCTCTACAATATTCTGGAAATACATTACGATGCCGGAAAAGCTATCGGCGAGGGTCCCGTCTGCAAGGAGTGTAAGCGTCCTGTTCTGCCAGCTATAGTCTCCGTGGTAGGTAAGTTTCCCATTTTCAAAGGTGTAAGGTGATGCAGCTTCCCCCTCAAAAGCCACTGCACCGTTTTTCACAATCAGTGTATCGGAGAGAATATCAAGAAGCTGTGCCAGGTCTTTCTGCCTCATCACTTCCTCTGCCGGCTTCATCTCATCATCGATGTAGATATAGGTTGCCTTCCAGATTCCGTCAAAGTCTGCAGCCTCAACGGCATGGATTGCATCTGCGGGTTCAAACTTCTTCGGAAGATCCTGCTTGACGGTGTTTTCAGCTGGAGCAGGTTTTGCCTCCTCAACAACAGGCTTTATTTCCTCAACATCAGGTTTAGGCTGAGAAGCCGATTTTATGATGTTTCCGTTGTAAATAGCAACCACACCGCGGGCTGTGACTTTTGCGATGTAGGACGTGCGGTTGTTAACGGAAACCACCTCTACAGGATCTCCGTTTACCGTTACAGTAACATCTTTACCGTCACAGGAGAAGAGGTACTTTGCATAGTGTTCGTCATCAAGGGTGTAACTATCTGGGATATTGAACCAGTAGGCTTTTCTGAGTTTCCCGCCTTCTACAGCCTTTGCTTCCTGATAGGTTGCAGAAAAAGCTTCTTTGTCCTTCCCGTTGAGAAACTTCGAAGCATCTTTATACTCGACGTTTGTTACCTGACTGATCGGGACGAACTGATAAATGGTGTCATCCTCCATAAGAAGAATCAGCAGTCCCGGGATGCCGGCATACGGATCCCCGGCCGGTTTCCCGACGCTTGGAATCCCTTGACCATCGGGAATATAGCCATATTCATAAGGGCTGCTCCCGGCAGTGTCGGCGAACGCGGAAGCGCTGAAGCTGAGAACGATTGCAAGAATCATAAAAACTGCGGTAATCTTTTTCATTTTATTTCCTCCCTTTATCTGTATTTTTGGTTGTTCCTTTCTGAGAACGTTTGCAGCCCGAGTATAACACACGGTTTATCACAGAACTGTCACACATAAAGGATCTGTCGGTTGATTCCTGTAGCCGGACCAATTGCTTTGGTATCCCGTTCAGTAACAGGCGATGTTGCTGTCAGTACGGGATTCGGTTCCGCCGACAAGTATTCCGCCCGGCAGGCGAAAGATGATCTGGCCGCGTCCAAAATCAGGAGTGGAGAGGTTGATGTGTATATCATGGCCAAGGCGGGACAGTTCACGGGCAAGTTCGCTGTTGAAGCGCGTTTCAACGCTCACGCTTCCGTCTCGCATCCATTGCCAGCGCGGTGCATCCAGCGCCTGCTGCGGATCCATGTGAAAATCTATCATATTCATGACAACCTGCACATGGCCTTGCGGCTGCATATAACCTCCCATCACTCCAAAGGGGCCGACAGGGAGATTTTCCTTCATCAGAAAACCCGGAATAATGGTATGGTAACTCCGTTTACCGGGTTGCAGACAGTTCGCCGCTGCAGGATCAAGGGAGAAATCAGCTCCGCGGTTCTGGAGTGCAATCCCCGTACCTTCCACCACAATACCAGACCCAAACCCCATGTAATTAGACTGAATATAGGAGACCATATTTCCTTCCGCGTCAGCACAGCAGAGATAAACAGTACCACTCTTTGGCGGAATGTTATGAGAATAAACCTTTGCCCTGTCGCCAATTTCCCGGGCACGTTCAGCTCCGTAAGCTGGATCCAGGAAAGAGTGCCAGTCAACTGTCATATCCGCTGGGTCGGTAACCGTAGCCAGCGCATCCGCAAAGGCAATTTTCATAGCCTCCAGCTGCCGGTGGCAGGTCTCAACACTGTCTTTTTCCCTGAATTCAAATTCCTTGAGAATATTCAGCGCCATCAGGGCAACAATTCCCTGCCCATTGGGTGGAATCTCACAAACTTCATAACCACGGTAGTTTATTCGGATCGGTTCGACCCACTTTGCCTGGAAGGATGCAAGATCCTCCAGGCGCAGATACCCTCCGGAGCGACGGCTCTGTTCGTCTATTCGAAGTGCGATGTCGCCGGAATAAAAGGCATCTGCATTACTTTCTCCGATTGCCCGGAGCGTGGAAGCGTGATCAGCAAGAACTACTTTCTCCCCGGGCAGAGGGGTATGACCCTCCGAGGCAAATGTTTTATACCACGCTTCAAAGACAGGGCCAGTGAGCCGGCTATTATATCGTTCAAAAGCCTCTCTCCACAGAAGAGAAAGGTTCGGTTGGCAGGGATATCCCTCCTCTGCGTACCGGATAGCAGGCATCAATACCTCAGAAAGCGATAGGCGGCCGAATCTGCTGTTCAGTTCCGCCCATGCTTTAGGTGCCCCCGGAACTGTTACGGGAGCCCACCCGTGCGTCGGCATACGGTTATTCACTACGGAACAGTCCTGTTTTATCCGCTCGATCGTGGCGAGCATCGGAGCGGGTCCGCTCGCGTTAAGGCCATAGAGTTTTTTGTCTGCTTCCGACCAGACCAGTGCAAACGCATCCGAACCAATGCCATTGGAAGTGGGTTCAACCACAGTAAGTGCAGCAGCGGCAGCAACGGCAGCATCCATGGCATTGCCCCCGCGACGCAGAATCTCAAGCCCTGCAGCCGAAGCCTGCGGGCTGGAGCAGTTTACCATTCCGCCTCCGGCATAGATGGGAAATCGCTGTGAGGGATACTTCTGTGCAAGAGGGTCAAACGATGGAACAGGGGAACCCTGTCCAGGGGTAGAATGTTCTGCTTTCAACATAAAATAGTCCTTTCTTAATGACAAAAACTACCTGTCTGCACAGGTAGTTTTTGTCTCAGATTTTACATAACAATAGCGTCTTTCGGGCAGACAGACTGGCAGGTTCCGCAGCAGACGCAGTCGTCCGCATTGAGTTCCCAGGTTTTTGCCTTCCGGTCAACGATGATGGCCTCCTGCGGGCATTTTTTCGCGCAGATTGTGCAGTAAATACACTTTGCAGGATCATTGACCGGTTTCCCGTCATCCCGCGGCTGTACAACGGGAGCTGCCGGCACAGCTTCCGAAGCCGGGGTTGCTTCTGTGCTTTTCTCCGCAGGTGCTGCCGTTTGCGCAGCAGGAGCTTTTTCAGCCGATTGGGCTTCGGGCGTTGTTTTAACCGGGACAGCAGGCTTTGCTGCAGCTGGTTTCGGTGCAGGTTTTTTCTTTTCCTTGAAGTGTGTTCCGGTGACGATCAGATCCTCTTCCTTTGTAGCAATCATGTGGTAGTCCGAGGTGAGGGTTATGGCATGATCGTTGCAGAAATCTGCACAGGTGTTGCAGAAAGTACAGGATCCAAGGTCAAAGGTAAGCGTGATGTTTTCGCCGCCGTCCACGGGTTCCCGCTTCAGGGTAATGGCTTTGCCGGCACAAACGCGCACGCACATGCCGCAGCCGATGCACTTGTCGGGATCATAGGCAATCCTTCCGCGATAGTTCGGTGCTGCCTCACTGGGAACAAAGGGATACATATCACAGCTTGGCTTGCTGAAAAGCTGGGAAATCGCCTGTTTTACAAACGGAAAATCCATAGCTTACTCGTCCCCTTTCTCTTCCGATTTTTCGTCTTCTGCAGCTTTCACAGGTGCGTACGGGTTGGGGAGTGTTGCTTCCTGGTTGCCGGTTTTCTTCTTCTCCGCAAGAATCTGCGCAGCGAGAAGAAGCCCATCCATAATCGCTTCCGGTTTCGGTGAGCAGCCGGCAATATCCACATCTACGTGGACGTATTTTCCTAACGGTCCGCAGACCGAATAGCTGTCGCGGAAAACGTTGCCGCTCTGCGGGCACGAACCGCACGTCACGATGCAGCGGGGTTCCGGAATCTGCTCCAGTGTGCGCAGCACACGGGGCAGGCTTTGTTTGGTAACCGGGCCGGAAACTACTGCGATATCCGCATGGCGGGGGCTGCCGACAAGTTTAAAGCCCACTCGTTCCGCATCATAACGAGGCGTCAGAACAGAGACGATTTCAATGTCGCACCCGTTACAGGAACCCGCATTGATATGGAACAGCCAGGGGGATTTTCCTGTGCTTTCGATAATTGTTTTCTTAAACATGTGTGCTCTCCTCCTTACAGCCCGAACCACGCCAGAATCAGGCTGATTGCAGCCAGCCCTGAAACGACCGTCCAGTAGTACTTGAAAAGCTGCTCAATTTTAAGCCTTGCAGTCGACGCATCGATCAGAGCGACCACACAGATAATCACTACAACGCAGAAGAAACAGTCTATCAGACCGTCGACCAAGAGAATGCCTGTGCCGAGTCCGCCGAGAAACAGTGCAACAAACAGGCTCGTGAGGGTGAGCAGTTTCACGGCATGGGAGAGTTTATAAACGGCAAGGGGCTTTCCACTGTATTCAGCAAGCATTCCTTCACAGATTTCGGTCTCTGCCTCCGCCGCATCAAAGGGATGGGTTCCGGTTTCACCCGGAATCGTAAGCAGAAAGGCAATCGCTGCAGGAATCATGGAAGGCTTGAACAGGAGACATCCGTTTTCTGCCTGCCAGGCTGAAATTGTCTGCAGGGAGAAAACCACTCCCGAACCGACCGCATTACCCACCGCTTTGCCAACCGCAAGGAGTACAAGCACAAGCGGAAGCTCACAGGAGATGATGGTGACCATCTCACGGCTGAGGCCGACGCCCG
>JAGCAN010000151.1 GCA_017652685.1 Oscillospiraceae bacterium | reverse complement strand
TGATAATCGCCTCACCTGAAGTAATTTTCTTTAAGGCGATTTTATGTCCCCGAGAAATATTATCCTCCGCCCTTATGGTTACCCCAGATAATCTGATTGTCTCTCCTTGCGGTATATTCTCCAGGGCTACGGCAACATTATCATCCGGATGGATCTGAATCAATCGCATGTTCCATACTCCTTCATGTTTTCATATAATAAAGAATTAACCCTCCCGCCGGCATATTATTACTCCGACGGGAGGATTTCTATTGACTAAGGATTTGTTTTTTCAATACTCGATCTCTTAAATAGAAACGATCAATAACCAAGCAGTTCCGGTAGGAAAGCTGTCATGGCAGGCCAGACGCTTATAGCTATCAGAACAAGAACATTACAGATCACATATGGTGCAGCTCCCTTAAAAATCTCGATGATAGGCATGCGGTTGATCTTATTGCAGGCATTCAGACACATACCGACAGGAGGTGTAACCAGACCGATGGCAAGACCGGTAATCATCATTGCACCAAACTGCAATGCGCTGAAGCCGTAATGTTCCATAACTGGAAGCATAATCGGGGTAAGCAGGAGAATAGCTGGACTTACATCGATAATGGATAGGCCGCAAAACCTCCATACAGAAATTAATAATTCTCTTTGTAATACCACCCGTATTCATCAGTTCGCCTGCAAGCATAAACAGCGGCATTGCAATCATCAGCTCACTGTAGACACCGTTCCAGATGCGCTGGGGCATCATGCTGAGAAACATTGGTTTTGTTGCGGAGAGATAGCTGATGCAGCTTGCTCCAATTGAGAAAGCGAGAGGAACGCCGATCGCAGCAAATACGATCAGGCCAATCAAAAGAAATACAATTGCCATATGCTGCTCCTTTCTCAGTCGTGCATCTGCTCAAGCGTCAGCTCCTGCGGCTCAAAGGCAGAAAGCGGCGCACGCACCGTTTCAATCATTTTATAAAGGATGCAGAGAATACAAATAATACCACATACCGGCATAATGCCGTAAATGAACGACATAGGTATCTCCATCCCCTGGCTGATCTGCTTACCCATTTTTGCGGTATACTCCCAGGAATAGCGTACAAATAAACAGTCAACCACCAGCATAACACTGAAGTTGAACAGAGAAACATATCGCTTTACTCTTGGGTTGAATTTATCATAGAGAATATTAATACTTACATGCTCATTTTTTAATACATTCAGGACAAGACACCAAAAAGTAGTGAATGCAAACAGTACGACATTAAATTCCGAAACGGATTTCCAGCTGAGTGAAAAGCAGTAGCGCATAATTACAGTGAAGATTACCAGCACTGCAAGTAAGCCCATGGCAGCAGCACCAATACCGAAATAAACCTTTTCGATGACAGAGCCGATTTTTTTCATAAATCAGCTACTCCTTTCTTTTGGAAAAAGCGGGCTAGGGCTGAAGCCCCAACCCGCCATTTGCAACATTCCGTTTGTCTTATTTCGCCGCAGCAACGATGGCGAGCATCTCGTCCATTTCTTCCTGCGTGCAGATGCCCTCATCAACCATCTGGTTGTAAACCACCTGACATGCATCCTGGAAAGCTTTCAGTTCTTCTTCCGTAGGAATATATACTTCTGCTCCGCTGTCAATAATGGTCTGCTTTGCAGCATCACTGTTTTCATCAATCAGCTGGTCGTTGTACTCGCCCATCTCAGTAGCACACTCGGAAAGGATGGTACGGAATTCTTCAGGCAGCTGATTCCACCAGTCAGCATTAACATAGAACGGATCGGGATGGAACTGGTAGTTCACCTGTGTGAAGTATTTCTGTACTTCGTAGAACTTCATGCCCATCACGTTAACCCATGGGTTCTCCTGACCATCAGCAATACCAGTCTTGAGCCCCATGTCGAGATCTGCATAAGGAACAGTTGTTGTGGTCGCACCAAGTGCGATAAAAGTCATGTCGATGGTCTTCATACCATTGGTGCGCATCTTCAGACCCTGAAGATCTTCCGGCTTGGTAATGGGGTGCTTGTTGTTCGAGAACTGACGATATCCGCCGGCATCACACAGATTAATAATCACAGTCCCAGTCGTCTCTTCTGCTTCTGCACAAACTTTCTTTGCAAGATCACTCTGGAGAAGGGCAGTTACTTCTGCACGGGTATTGGTCAGGAAAGGAGCAGTGAACATCAGAAGCCGCGGGCTAAAGTCAAACTGACCGCCGCGCATACCCTGGGTGACACCCTGGACAACCTGTTCGAGCATTTCTTTCTCCGTACCGAGCTGGCCGCTGCCAAACACAGTAACAGTGACATGGCCATGAGTCTTCTCTGCAACATCTTCTGCAAACTTTTCCATGGAGACATAGCGTGGATTTCCTTCCGGCTGGGCATGGCCAACAATCATCTCAAACTTGCCGTAGGAGGCAAACGGATCATCATCTGCCATAGCAACGCTCACATTGCCGAGCACCAGCATTGCGATCAGCAGGATCGCTAACAGTTTTTTCATTGAATAAACCTCCAATATATTATTGTGCGCAACCTGCGCTGATAAAAATATCATATCATGAAAAACTGCTCCATTCAAGCCTTTTTTCGTTATGTTCTCAATAAGGAATACAATGCATTGACAAAGCAAATCCTTTGAAATATAATCTTTGTGCTTAGTTATTATTTCTATCATCTGAATTCACAGGAGGTATACATGTCTGATTTCAGAACTACTCTCGAGGCTCTCGGTCTTTTTGTCTATCCAAAATCCATTGATGAAGCGGAGGGCACCGTCTGCGCTATCGTCAGAGATGGTAAAGAAAAGTTGCTCGCAGTCAGTGGTGCAAAGGAAGATGGTTTTTCCGGCACCAAAAAAGACAGTGTCAAGCTGTGTCCGCTTACAAATGAAAACGCCGTTGCCATGATGGCTCTATTCCCTTACACCAAACCACAGAGCCACCGGGGTCATCCGTTTACAATCGGACTGGGTGACCGTCTCGGTCTCGCAACCCCGGGTCACGTCCGTGCTATTGCGTCTTTCAATGCCTTTCCTATCTTTGCTCAGCAATCCATTCGGGAGTTGAATCTCACTCATCGTACATTTGCCGATGTGATCGCCTCTGCCGCATTTGGTGTGATGCAGGAAGGCTACAAAGGCGGCTACGGTGCAGACGGGGATCATCTGAAAACGAAGGATGAAATCAGCTATGCTCTGTCATCCGGCTGCACAATGATTACTCTTGACTGCTCGGAACACATCAACACCAAAGCAGCTTCTTTCTCTGACGAAGAAGTTGAAGCCGCTTATGCACAGCTTCCCTCCGACATTCGTGCACATTATGAGGAAGTTTATCTTAATAATGCCCAGCCTATCATCGGCGCACTTCCGGCTCCGGATCTTCGCCGCATTGTACTCGTGTTCTGGGATGCGGTAAACCATGCCGTCGAGTGCTACCGTCATATTGAAGCAACGCGATCTGTTGATGTCGACTTTGAACTCTCCATTGATGAAACCTTGACCATCACTACTCCTGCAGAGCACTTCGTCGTCGCGAATGAACTTTCTCTTGCAGGTATTACACCGGACAGCGTCGCCCCGCATTTCTCCGGAGAATTCGAAAAAGGCATCGAGTATGCGGGCAATCTTGAAGATTTCGCTCACGATTTTGTTGTACACCAGGAGATAGCAGATCACTTTGGTTACAAGTTGTCTGTTCATTCTGGTTCCGATAAGTTCTCCGTATTTTCAACCGTAGGCCGTGTGACGCAGGGGCATGTTCATGTCAAAACAGCCGGTACCAACTGGCTTGAGGCTGTTGCCATCCTTGCAGAGCATGATCCCGCACTTTACCGGAAAGCACATAAGTTTGCATTGGAGCATCGCAGCGAGGCGGAAAAGTACTACCATGTCTCGACTGACGTCAGAGAGATCACAAATATTGATCTGCAGAGTGATGCTTATCTTCCTGAGTATCTGAAATTGCCTGCCTCACGCCAGACAATGCATATCACCTATGGGCTTCTGCTGGCAGAGTCCTGGTTCCGTGAGCCTTTCTTCTCACTTCTTGCGGAACACGAAGAAGATTACTACACGAAGCTCGTATCACACATAGGAAAACATCTTCGCTATGTAACTGCCGAAGTCAAACAGTAAGCTAAACAGATTTAAAGCCTGCCGAAAAGATCGTGAAATCTTTCGGCAGGCTTTTTCTTTCCTGTTAAATTACGGCTGTTTTCCAATATAAGCAAGAATTCCGCCGTCAACATAGAGAATATGTCCGTTGACGAAGTTGGATGCATCTGACGCAAGGAATACTGCCGGCCCCATCAGATCTTCCGGTGTACCCCAACGGGCTGCCGGCGTCTTTGCTACGATAAACTGGTCGAACGGATGTCTGCTGCCATCCGGCTGGCGTTCACGCAAAGGTGCTGTCTGCGGAGTGGCAATGTATCCCGGCCCAATCCCGTTGCACTGGATATTGGCTTCGCCGTATTCGGAACAGATATTACGTGTCAGCATCTTCAACCCACCTTTTGCAGCTGCGTAGGCAGATACGGTCTCCCGGCCCAGCTCGCTCATCATCGAGCAGATGTTAATGATCTTGCCGTGCCCCTTCTCAATCATCCCCGGAATCACAGCCTTAGAAACAATAAACGGAGCATTAAGGTCTATATCAATGACCTGACGGAAATCCTCTGCACTCATTTCTACCATCGGAATCCGTTTAATGATGCCGGCATTGTTGACAAGAATATCAATAACACCAACTTCTTCACGAATTTTTGCTACCATCTCTGTGACTTCTTCTTCCTTCGTCACATCACAGTAATATCCGTGGGCATCAATACCTTTATCCGCATATGCCTTCATAGCAGCTTCCATATGCTTCTCACCGCGGCAGTTGAAGCAGATTTTCGCACCGGCTGCTGCAAATGCTTCTGCTATAGCAAATCCGATGCCGTATGCCGCCCCTGTAATGAGGGCTACTTTCCCTTCAAGGGAAAAACTATTCATGATATCCATTTCTATCTTTCTCCTTATTTCAGTTCCGTAATGGGAATAACATCCATATCATCAAATTCCTGATTTTCTCCGCCCATTGCCCAGATAAATGTGTAATTGCTTGTTCCTGCTCCCGCATGAATCGACCAGGAAGGAGAAATCACTGCCTGTTCGTTTTTCATAACTATATGTCTGGTTTCCTGTCCCTGTCCCATCATATGAAAGACAACCTGATCTTCCGGTACTTCAAAATACATATAAACTTCCATCCGTCTTTCATGGGTGTGAGCAGGCATTGTATTCCAGACGCTCCCACTCTCCAGCACTGTCATACCCATCGAAAGCTGACAGGTTTTCAACACGGCCGGATGTATAAACTGATTGATTACACGCTTATTCGAAGTCGCCGCATCTCCGCACGGTTTTTTGTTTGCATCGGCCAGTTTCAGCAGGCGGGTCTCATAACTGCGGTGTGCAGGTGCGGATACCATGTAAAACTTGGCCGGTTTTTCTGCGCTCTTGCTCGCAAACAGGACTTCCTTTGCTCCCATGGTGATGTACAGGCAGTCTTTGTAACCAAGCTCGTATATTGTCCCATCAACTGCAACAGTTCCTGCTCCTCCGATATTGAAGATACCGATTTCCCGGCGTTCCAGGAAGAATTTTGTTCCGAAGTTTGCCCAAACGTCGATCCCCTTATCGATAGAAACGGTTTCCATTACCGGCATGCAGCCCAAAGTCACCATGCGGTCAACATGGCTGTATACAGCAGTAACGCTGTCCGGCTGGTACAGGTTTTCGATCAGGAATTCATTCCTCAATTCTTCTGTCGTATAGCGTTTTACATCTCTAGGATTTGCAGCATAGCGGATATCCATTAATTGTATTCCTCCTTTAAAGAAATCATCTTCAGTTTAAAAGTCAGCACAGAAAAAGTCAAGGAAAAAAGCGAAATTTGCATTGGCACTTCTCTTTTTTATATTGAACTGTTTTCTTCCTCTGAGATGAGATTCATATATTCATCATAGGTGCAACGACGATCTATCATTCCGTCATCCGTAATCTCGATGATTCTGTTCGCAACCGTCTGTGTCAGCTGATGGTCATGACAGGTAAAAATAACATTGTGTTTAAAAGCCGTCAGCCCATTGTTAAGTGCCGCTATGCTTTCCAGATCCAGATGGTTGGTAGGTTGATCAAGCACAAGGAAATTCCCACCGGAAAGCATCATTTTGCTGATCATACAGCGCACTCGTTCTCCTCCTGAAAGCACTTTAACCGGTTTATACACGTCATCTCCGGAGAATAGCATCCTTCCTAAGAAAGTTCTTAGGTAACTTTCCCGCTTATCTGCAGAAAACTGTCGCATCCAGTCAATCAGATCCTCTTCCCTTCCTTCAAAATAGCTGCTGTTATCTTTCGGAAAATAGGAACTTTCAATAGATGCTCCCCATTTGACAGACCCCGTATCAGGCTCCTCTTCTCCCATGAGAATTCTGAACAGCATGGTTACAGCCAGCTCATTTTTCCCGATAATAGCTATTTTGTCTTCTTTCCCGACAATAAAACTAATGTGATCAAGCAGTTTTGTTCCCTCAACCGTTTTAGACACATCTGTTACAAACAGCCTGTCCTTTCCCGGTTCCCGGTCTGCTTTGAAGCCGACCCAGGGATACCGTCTGCTGGAAGCCGGCAATTCTTCCACCGTAATTTTATCCAGCAGCTTTCTCCTGGATGTTGCCTGCCTCGATTTGGAGCGGTTTGCGGAAAAGCGGGCAATAAACATCTGTAATTCGGCTATTTTCTGCTCTGCTTTCTTGTTCTGGTCTTTTACCAGTTTCTGGATCAACTGGCTGGATTCATACCAGAAATCATAATTCCCTACATACAGTTTTATTTTCCCATAATCTATATCAACAATATGCGTGCAGATATTATTGAGAAAATATCTGTCGTGGCTTACTACCAGTACCGTCCCAGCATAATCCATCAGGAAGTTTTCCAGCCACACGACACTTTTCAGGTCAAGATTGTTCGTTGGCTCATCCAGCAGGATAATATCCGGATGCCCGAACAGAGCCTGTGCAAGCAGAACTTTCACCTTTAATCGCGGATCAATTTCTGACATCTGCATTTCATGCAGATCTGTGTCAATCCCCAGTCCTTTCAGGATTCTCCCTGCATCACTCTCAGCTTCCCAACCGCCGAGTTCAGCATATTCTTCTTCAAGTTCCGCTGCCCGTACCCCATCTTCATCGCTGAATTCGGGCTTTTCATAAATGGCATCCTTCTCCAAGCCGCATTGCCAAAGTCTGTCATTCCCCATGATGACGGTATCAATCACTCTACAGTCATCATAAAGGTTCTGGTTCTGTTTCAGTACTGACATTCTGCATTTCGGATCGATCGAAACACTCCCGGAAGTCGGTTCCAGTTCTCCGGAAAGGATTCTGACAAATGTAGATTTTC
The DNA here is from genome assembly GCA_017652685.1 of Oscillospiraceae bacterium. Lineage (GTDB taxonomy): Bacteria > Bacillota > Clostridia > Oscillospirales > Oscillospiraceae > Limivicinus. Next base: position 18,800 of record JAGCAN010000151.1, on the reverse strand, counting down.
CCGCTCCGTTGGCTCCTATGATTCCGTAACAGTTTCCTGCGGTAAATTGCAGATCCACCTTCGAGAACAATACAGAAGCTCCGAATTGCATAGACAGGTCATTGACGCTCAGCATGGCGATCCTCCCGTGCGAAGTATTTTTTTCGTTACTTTTTGCAAAACAGCCCGGGCGTTTGGCGTCCGGGCTGTTTTGTCTGATGTTAATATTATACCAGTTCGATTACTGCAGTTTCAGCGGCATCTCCACGGCGTGCACCAACACGCGTAATGCGCGTATAGCCACCGTTACGCTCTGCATATTTCGGAGCGAGTTCGTCAAAAACTTTCTTTGCCACATCTTCGCGGGTAATGAACTCGAGTGCCTGACGATAGGAAGCCAGGCCTTTTTCTTTGCCAAGGGTTATCATTTTCTCGGCTAAAGGTGCGATCTCTTTCGCACGTGTTACGGTCGTTTCCATCCTGCCTTTATCCAGGAAGTCCGTTACCTGCTGACGGAGCATTGCAGTCCGCTGTGCAGTTGTCTTGCCGAGTTTTCTTGTTCCGGGCATAATTGCATTTCCTCCTGTTACTGATTTTCCTCATTGGCCAGAGACAAGTTCATTGCCTGAAGTTTCAGTTTAACTTCTTCAAGTGACTTGCGGCCGAGGTTACGGACCTTGATCATCTCATCCTCTGTCTTTGAGACAAGGTCTGCTACGGTATTGATATTTGCACGCTTGAGGCAGTTGAAGCTTCTCACGGAAAGATCCAGCTCTTCAATGGTCATATTGAGCATCGTATCCGGTTCTTCTTCCTGTTTTTTCACCACTGTGGAAATCTCAGTTTCAGCTGTCTCAGAGAGATCTGTAAAGATCTTGAAATGATCACGAAGAATCCTTGCGGCGTAGGACAGGGCTTCTTTCGCTGAGATTGTCTTGTCCGTCCACACTTCCAATGTCAGTTTATCATAATCTGTCTGATTTCCGACACGAGTATTTTCAACCGTGTAGTTAACCTTCAGAACAGGAGTGTAGATAGAATCTACCGGAATCGTGCCGAGCGGCATTGTAGCTGTTTTATTTTTATCAGCAGAAACATATCCTCTTCCCTGATCAAACACGAGTTCCATACTGAGAGCTCCGTCAGGTCCGAGTGTTGCAATCGGCTGCTCCGGATTGATGATTTCAACTTCTGCATCTGCTTTGATATCGCCTGCTGTAACCAAGCCTTCGCCGGAAGCTTCAAGGTAGAGCGTCTTCGGGCCTTCGCAATAAAGCTTCGCGATGATGCTCTTTACGTTCAGAACGATTTCTGTTACGTCTTCCTTAACACCGGGAATCGTTGAAAATTCATGCTGGATTCCTGCTATTTTGATGCTCGTAGCAGCATAGCCAGGCAGTGAGGAGAGAAGTACTCTGCGCAGAGAATTGCCGAGAGTCGTTCCGTATCCGCGTTCCAGCGGTTCAACAACAAACTTCCCGTACGAATTGTCAGCAAGCGGATCAAAGCATTCGACATGCGGCATATCGAAACTGATTTTGTTGGTTTCGACCATTACTGTATTTTACCCTCCTTATTAAATTGCGCACCGTGTGTGCGTGCTGTGGATCAATGTTTCCGGGTTGAGGGTGAATATTACTTGGAGTACAACTCGACGATGAGATGCTCTTCGATCGGCAGATCGATATCATCTCTCTGCGGAGCGGCGATTACCTTAGCAATGTTGTTTGTCTTGTCATATTCAAGCCACTTCGGTGCTGTACGGAAAGAATTTGCCTCGATGTTTGCTTTGATTTTTTCAATACCGCGGCTGCTTTCCTTGAGAGCAATAACCATGCCCGGCTTTACCTGATAGCTGGGAATGTTGACCTTGTGGCCGTTAACAGTAATGTGACCATGGTTGACCAGCTGGCGAGCCTCACGGCGTGTTGCTGCATATCCGAGGCGGTATACAACGTTGTCCAGACGGCTCTCGCAGAGGATCAACAGATTCTCGCCCGTCTTACCGGCCATCTTCGAAGCCTTCTCATAATAACCACGGAACTGCTTCTCGAGAATGCCGTAAACGAATTTAACTTTCTGCTTTTCATTCAGCTGAGTAGCATACTCAGATTTCTTTTTTCTGGTCTGTGCACCAGGATTCCTCGTGGTCTCCTTGGTAAAATATCCCATTGTTGCCGGGGAAATACCCAGAGCTTTGCATCTCTTGGCGACCGGCTGTGTATTCTTAGCCATAATTCATGATCCTCCTTCTCAAAATCAGACGCGACGTCTTTTCGGAGGACGGCAGCCATTGTGAGCAATGGGTGTGCAATCCTTGATCATCGTCACTTCGAGGCCTGCTGTCTGAAGAGCGCGGATTGCAGCCTCACGGCCGGAGCCCGGTCCCTTGACAAACACTTCAACCGTTTTCAGGCCATGCTCCATCGCTGCACGTGCAGCGGTTTCTGCGGCTTCCGAAGCAGCAAAAGGAGTAGACTTTTTGCTTCCGCGGAATCCCAGGCCGCCTGCAGAGGCCCAGGAAATAGCATTGCCCTGTGTATCAGTGACAGTAACCATTGTGTTGTTGAAAGAAGAGCTGATATGAACCTGGCCCTTTTCAATGTTTTTACGCTCTCTTCTGCGAGTTCTGACTTTTTTCTTTGCATTATTTGCTGCCATAATTCATATCCCCCCTTTACTTTTTCTTGTTTGCGATCGTACGTTTCGGTCCCTTGCGGGTACGTGCGTTCGTTTTGCTTCTCTGTCCGCGGACAGGAAGGCCGCGGCGATGCCGCATACCACGATAGCATCCGATTTCGGTCAGGCGCTTGATATCCAGCGCCGTCTGGCGGCGAAGGTCGCCTTCTACAATGTAGCCGTGATCGATGCATTCACGCAGTTTGTTTTCTTCTTCTTCGGTCAGATCTTTCACTCTGGTATCGGGATTGATCCCTGTCTTTTCAAGGATCTTGGTTGCGCTGGTTCTGCCAATACCGTAGACATAGGTGAGACCGATCTCAATTCTCTTGTCCTTGGGCAGGTCAACGCCGGCTATACGTGCCATATTTTCTTATCTTCCTTTCGATAATCTTTCCCGCATTATGGTCTCCGGAGCTTAATCCCGCCGGAGGGAGCCCTACGGATCCATGCGGGTTTTTTATAATAGTGGGACTTGAGGCTTTATCAGCCCTGACGCTGTTTGTGCTTTGGATTTTCGCAAATAACCATCACTTTGCCTTTACGCTTGATGATTTTGCATTTCTCGCACATGGGTTTTACTGAAGGTCTTACTTTCACTTTTGGTACCTCCTCTTTTACTTGCTCCTCCAAACGATCCGGCCGCGTGTAATGTCATAGGGAGACATTTGTACCGTAACCTTATCGCCGGGAAGGATTCGAATGAAATTCATCCGGAGTTTTCCGGAAATATGCGCCAGAATAATGTGACCGTTGCCGATATCCACCTGGAACATGGTATTGGGCAGTGATTCAACCACTGTACCTTCCAACTCGATTACATCGTCTTTAGACAAAGTATGATTCCTCCATAATATTTATGAATCTTAAATGTCATCTGCCATTGTCAGTATTTCCGGTTCGCCATCTGTAATAGCGATGGAGTTTTCGTAATGACAGGTCAGAGAGCCGTCTGCTGAAACAACCGTCCAGTCGTTGTCAAGAACCTCTATCTCCCAGTTTCTGCTGGCAATCACCATCGGTTCCACTGCTATTGTCATACCTTTTACAAGCCTTGGATTTCCACGATGATCCGCTTTCCTGTCAAACTTGTAGTTTGGAATTTCCGGGGCTTCATGCAGCTCACGGCCGACACCGTGTCCCACATAATCCCGTACTACGGCAAACCCGTGGCTTTCCACATATTCCTGTATTGCCGCTCCTATATCAGAAACCCGATATCCTTCTTTCGCAAATTTGATTCCTTCAAAAAAACTCTGCCGTGTAACTTCGATAAGTTTCTTTGCAGTCTCACTGATTTCTCCGCATGGATAAGTTCCTGCGCAATCTCCCGTAAAACCATGAATCATTGCTCCGACGTCAATGGATACAATATCGCCGTTTCTGATTACTCTTTTCCCGGGTATACCGTGTATGACTTCTTCGTTTACCGAAACACATGCGCTGCCGGGAAATCCTCCGTATCCGAGGAATGTCGGCTTTGCTCCGCATTTCACGATATAATCATGCACATATTTGTCTATCTGCTTTGTTGTCACTCCGTCACGAATCGCCTGTCTCGCAATACTGCGGGCACCTGCCGTGATTCTGCCGGCCTGACGCATCAGTTCTATTTCTCTGGGGGATTTGACATAGATCGTATCTGACATGTTCAAATCCCCAGAACTTTTTTAATCTCCGCTGTAGTCGCTTCAATAGTCGGCTGATTGTCAACCTTCACAAGCTTTCCCCTTTGCTGATAAAAGGCTTTCAGGGGTTCTGTATCCCTGTGATAGGTCTCCAGTCTTGCACGCACTGTCTCAGCTGAGTCATCTTTACGGATCCCAAGCTCACCGCCACAATAATCGCATTTGCCTTCCACCTTCGGCGGATTGCTGACAATATGAAATGTTCTGCTGCAGTTTTTACAGGTTCTGCGCCCGGACATCCGCTCAACGATCGTATCGTCCTCAATTTCAATGGAAAGGGCTTTGTCAATTACAATTCCCATTGCTTCCATCGCTTCGGCCTGCGGAATTGTCCGTGGAACACCGTCCAGGATATATCCGTTTGCACAGTCATCCTTAGCCAGGCGTTCCCGGATGATGTCGATAATAACATCATCCGGAACGAGCTTGCCGGATTCCACGAATTCCTTCGCCTTCAATCCAGTCGGCGTTCCTTCGCTCATCGCAGCGCGAAGAATATTACCTGTCGAAATTGTAGGAATATTGAGAGTTGCGCTCAGGATATCTGCCTGGGTGCCTTTTCCCGCACCCGGAGCCCCTAACAGTATCAACCTCATAGCATTAACCTTTTCAGTCAAGGAATCCCTTGTAGTTGCGCATGAGCAGCTGTGCCTCAATAGCACGGATAGTTTCAAGTGCAACACCGACAACGATGATGATGGATGTTCCGCCCAGTGAGAGACCGGTCAGATTGGCGGTCTTGCTGAAGACAGAAATCAGGATCGGAACCGTTGCAAGGATACCGAGATAAATAGCACCAAACAGTGTGATTTTATTCAGAACCTTCTGAATGAATTCACTTGTCGGTTTGCCGGGGCGGAAACCGGGGATATAACCGCCGTTTTTCTTCAGGTTGTTTGCAACTTCAATCGGGTTAAACTGAATCGTCGAATAGAAGTACGCAAAGAAGATGATCAGCGCAAAGTAGAGCACCGCATACCATACAGTGTTCGTTCTTGCCCATGCACTGTTGCTATGTCCCGTGAGAGCTGCAATCGTAGCCGGGAGAGAAGCGATCGACTGTGCAAAGATGATCGGCATAACACCGGACATATTGACTTTCATCGGCAGATGTGTGCTTTGTCCGCCGTACATCTTGCGTCCGACAACTCTCTTGGCATACTGAACAGGAATTCTGCGTTCTGCGTCATTGACAAAGACAATCAGTACAATAATGGCCAGTGCACCGATATACATCAGTACTGCAACCCACCATTTAAGGCTTCCGGAAACAACATTGCTGATCGTGCTCGCAATGCTTACCGGGAAGCGGGAAATAATACCGGCAAAAAGGATCATGGAGATACCGTTGCCGATGCCGTATTCCGTAATCTGTTCACCAAGCCACATGATCAGAGCTGAACCGGATGTAAATGTGAGTACAATCACGATAGCCGCCCAGACACTGTCTCTGGCTTCCGTAACGAGCAGCCCATTGTTCTTGATGAGCATGTAGTACGCAAATCCCTGGAGAAGGGCAATCGCTACAGTGGAATAACGGGTAATGGAAGCGATCTTTTTCTTTCCTTCTTCTCCTTCTTCTTTGCTCATGCGTTCCAGAGCAGGAATCGCAATGCAAAGAAGCTGGATAATAATGGATGCGTTAATGTACGGCTGAATGCTCAGCGCAAAAATCGTTGCCTGTGAGAAAGCACCGCCGGACATGACGTTCAGAAGACCCAGTACCGTGTTCTGCAGGGATGTAAAATAACTCTGCAGAGCAGCCGTATTGACATAAGGCACCGGGATTGCATTACCGATACGGAAGATAAGGAGAATGATCAGGGTGAAAAGGAGTTTCTTGCGGATCTCCTCTACCCGCCAGGCATTCTTTAGTGTTTGAATCACTTAGACCACCTCTGCCTTTCCGCCAGCCGCTTCAATCTTCTGTTTCGCGGTCTCGGAGAAAGCAGCAGCCTTAACTGTCAGTTTCTTGGTGATTTCACCGTTGCCAAGAATCTTTACACCATATTCGCACTTGGAAAGAACACCTGCAACGAGCAGAGCCTGATCATCGACTACTGCGCCGTCTTCGAATTTCTCAAGTGCAGAGACATTTACTGCTTCCAGGGGCTTTGCAAAAATATTGTTGAACCCTCTCTTCGGAATGCGACGTGCCAAAGGCATCTGGCCGCCTTCAAATCCGATACGGGTACCGCCGCCGCTGCGGGCTTTCTGGCCCTTATGTCCGCGGCCTGCTGTCTTGCCGTTTCCTGTTGCATGGCCTCTGCCCTTGCGCTTATCAACATGGGTAGAGCCGGGTACGGGAGAAAGATCGTTAATATACATTCTCTTTTCCCTCCTTATTCTTCTGTAACCTTGAGCAGATAACCAATCTTGGCTATCTTGCCTCTGGTCTGGGGATTATCGGGCTGCACCGTTTCATTGCCGATCTTGTGCAGACCCAGAGATTTTGCTGTTGCAATATGGCTGTCAAGTCTGCCGTTGAGGCTCTTGACAAGCTTAATTTTAAGAGTAGCCATGTTCTGCCCTCCTTAGCCCTGAACTTCTTCAGGGGTCTTGCCTCTTGCTGCTGCAACCTGTGCTGCATCACGCAGAGACTTGAGGCCTTCCATTGTAGCCGCGACAACGTTTGCCGGATTGTTGGTACGCAGGCACTTGGTACGGATATCACGAATACCTGCAGCTTCAACAACCGCACGTACCGCACCGCCGGCGATAACGCCTGTGCCTTCGGGAGCCGGTTTCAGCAATACACGGCCTGCACCGAATTCACCGGTCACTTCATGAGGAATGCTTGTTCCCTTGAGCGTAACATTGCAAATGTTCTTTTTCGCATCCTCAAGACCCTTGCGGATTGCTTCGGAGACTTCATTTGCTTTGCCCATGCCATATCCTACACGGCCATTACCGTCACCGACAACGCACAGTGCAGAGAACTTCGCAACACGGCCGCCCTTGACGGTCTTGCTGACACGGTTGAGGGAAACTACTTTTTCAATAAACTCGGAAGGAGCTTCTTCCTTGTTTCTGCGATCTCTTCTTTCATTGCTGTATGCCATTTCGTTTTCCCCCTTCCTCAGAATTTCAGGCCGCCCTCACGGGCGCCTTCTGCCAAAGCCTGGACACGGCCATGATAAATATAGCCGCCACGGTCAAACACAACTTCTTCAATGCCCTTTTTGAGAGCACGCTCAGCAACCGCTGCACCAACCTTCTTGGCTGCCTCACAGTTACTTCCAAGCCCTTCAAAACCCTTTTCGACGGAAGATGCGGAAACCAGAGTGTTCCCTGCAACATCATCGATTACCTGGGCATAGATATGATTCTCGCTGCGGAATACGCAGAGACGAGGTCTTTCAGGTGTACCGGAAATCTTTCCGCGTACCCTGTTGTGGCGCTTTACGCGCTGTCCTTTTGTATCAGGTCTTTTAATCATTCAGGCGATCCTCCGTTTACTTGGCACCGGTCTTGCCTTCTTTGCGGCGAATGGTTTCGTAGTCATATTTGACACCCTTTCCCTTATAGGGTTCCGGAGGTCTCTTGCCACGAACTTCTGCTGCAAACTGGCCAACCTTCTGTTTGTCAATTCCCTTGATCACAATGTGGTTAGCATCGGGAACATCAATCTGGATATCCTCTGTCTCAGGGATTACGATCGGATGGGAATAGCCCAGATTCATAACCAGCTTTTTGTCTTCCTTGGATGCACGGTAACCAACACCGTTGATCTCCAGTTTCTTCTCAAAGCCATGTGTTACACCGACCACCATGTTGTCGATCAGTGTCCTTGTAAGGCCGTGATAGGATTTGTTCTCTTTCGAGTCATTTGGACGGGAAACGTGGATAACGCCGTTGTCGATCTCAACCTTCATCTGGGGCATAAGGGTACGCTCAAGTGTTCCCTTTGGTCCCTTAACAACGATGTGGTTGTTTTCATTGACACTGACTTCAACCCCTGCCGGGATCGTAATAGCCTTCAGACCAATTCTTGACATATCTCTTCCTCCTTACCAAACGAATGCAAGAACTTCTCCGCCAACGTTCAGTTTGCGGGCCTTCTTGTCAGTCATAACGCCCTTGGAGGTAGAGACGATAGCGATTCCGAGCCCCTTCAGAACGCGGGGAAGCTCATCGGCACCTGCGTAAACGCGAAGACCGGGCTTGCTCACACGGCGAAGGCCCTGAATTGCTCTCTCTTTTCCCGGGAGATACTTAAGGGTGATGCGGATAATGCCTTGTGTTCCGTCATCGATAATCTGGTAATTTTTGATGTATCCTTCCTCAAGGAGGATCTCGGCAATTGCCTTTTTCATCTTCGATGCGGGGACATCAACGGATTCGTGCTTTGCACTGCCGGCATTGCGGATACGTGTAAGCATGTCGGCAATAGGATCTGTGATTTGCATTCTTTCTTCTCCTTATTTAGAGTTACTGCCCATTTAGGCAGTTTCAGTGACGAGGTTCCGCGTCAATACTTGATTGCCCGCGGCCTTTCGCCAGCGGATTATGAATAAAGAATATTGAACGTATCATGACGAATGCCGGTTAAACCCGGTCATTCATCATTCTACATTCGTTATTCGTCATTCCTTAGAAGCTTGCCTTGCGTACGCCGGGGATCTGTCCCTTATAGGCAAGTTCGCGGAAGCAGATACGGCAGATGCCGTAATTGCGGAGATATGCATGAGGACGACCGCAGATTTTGCAGCGGTTGTATCTGCGAGTGGAGAATTTAGCAGGAGCCTGCTGTTTAAGAATCATTGATTTCTTTGCCATGATAATCTCCTTCCTCAGCTCATAAACGGAGCACCGAGAAGCTTAAGCAGTTCACGGGCTTCTTCATCTGTCTTCGCTGTTGTGGTAATTGCAATGTTCATACCACGAAGCTTTTCAATCTTATCATACTCGATTTCCGGGAAAATGATCTGCTCTTTGAGTCCGAGGCTGTAGTTGCCGCGTCCGTCAAAGGCGTCAGCGGAAATACCGCGGAAGTCACGTACACGGGGAAGCGCAATGTTGAACAGACGATCCAGAAATTCCCACATGCGATCCGCTCTCAGAGTAACCTTCACGCCAACCTTCATTCCTTCACGAAGTTTGAAGTTTGCAACAGATTTTCTTGCGACTGTTGCAACTGCGTGCTGGCCGGTAATTGCAGAAATATCCTTAATTACCGCTTCAAGCGCTTTCGCATTGTCCTTGCAGTCACCGCAGCCGACAGATACTACGATCTTGTCAATGCGGGGGATCTGCATGACGGACTTGTACTGGAATTTCTTCATGAGAGCCGGAGCAACTTCCTCAACATACTTTTTCTTCATTGTAGTCATTGGTTGTTATCTCCTTTCTCAGACTTCTGCGCCGCACTTTTTGCAGATGCGGACTTTTTTGCCATTCACGGTCTTATGGCCAACACGTGTGGCCTTGCCGCATTTCGGGCATACAAGCTGAACTTTGCTGGCATAGATGGGGGTCTCAACCTTAATGATGCCGCCATCTTCTCCCTGCTTGGTAGGCTTCTTGTGTTTGGTAGCCACATTGACGCCTTCTACAATAACCTTGCCGGCCTTCGGTTCAGCAACCAGAACCTTGCCCTGTTTACCCTTGTCCTTACCGGACAGAACTACGACTTTATCGTCTTTTCTAATATTCATTCCGGTACCTCCTCAGATCACTTCCGGAGCCAGGGACAGGATCTTCATGTATTCCTTATCACGGAGCTCACGGGCAACAGGCCCAAAGATACGGGTTCCGCGGGGGTTCTTATCACCGGTGTTGATGAGAACTGCCGCATTTTCATCAAAGCGGACATAGGTGCCGTCTGCACGCCGAACCGGCTTCACGGTACGAACGATAACAGCACGCACAACATCGCCTTTCTTGACCTGTCCGCCGGGGGCAGCCTTACGAACGGAGCAGATGACTACATCGCCGATACTGCCGTATTTGCGGCCGGAACCACCGAGAACACGGATGGTCTTTAATTCCTTCGCGCCGGTATTATCTGCAACTTTCAGATAGGTTTCTTCCTGTATCATTTACGGCGCCTCCTTACTTTGCTTTCTCTACGATTTCAACCACACGCCATCTCTTGTCTCTGGAAAGCGGCCGGGTTTCCATCACACGAACAATATCACCCACACGGCATTCATTATTTTCATCATGTGCCTTCAGACGGTATGTTCTTCCGATGATCTTCTTGTAAGTCTTGTGCGCAACATGATCCTCAACAATCACAACGACTGTCTTGTCCATCTTGTCGCTTACGACTTTACCCGTGCGAACCTTACGGAAAGTATTTCTTTTTTCTTCCATTGTGCCTTACCTCCTCAGTTCTGTTTCTCGCGGAGAACAGTCTTCACACGAGCAATATCACGACGGGTAGCGGATATTTTGGTCGGGTTATCAAGATGGTTGGTAGCATGCTGCATACGAAGCATGAACAGGTCCTTCTTGAGGTCAACGAGCTTGCTTTCAAGCTCTGCAACGGACATGTTGCGGATTTCGTTTGCCTTCATCTTATTCACCCTCTCCTTCTGCAGCTTCCTTTGCTACGACCTTGGTCTTGATCGGAAGCTTGTGGCTGGCGAGACGAAGAGCTTCGCGGGCAGTCTCTTCAGGCACACCTGCGATCTCAAACATAACTCTGCCGGGTTTTACAACAGATACCCAGTACTCCGGAGAGCCTTTACCGGAACCCATACGGGTTTCTGCGGGCTTCGCGGTAACCGGCTTGTCAGGGAAGATCTTGATCCACACCTGACCGCCACGCTTGGTGTAACGGGTCATTGCAATACGTGCTGCTTCGATCTGGTTGGAAGTAATCCAGCCGGGCTCTGTAGCCTGGAGACCGAATTCACCATAGGTCACAACGTTGCCGCGGGTCGCTTTTCCCTTCATACGGCCGCGCTGAACTCTGCGGTACTTTACTCTTTTAGGCATTAACATTAGTCTTTGCCTCCTTCCTGTGCGGGAGCTGCTGCACGGGGTGCACGGCGTTCACCGTTCTGGAAAGCAGGTCTGTTTCCGTAGCCACCCTGTCCGCCCTGGCCGCGATTTTCGCGGTTGTACCCGCCCTGGCGGTTGTTGTCACGATTGTATCCACCCTGACGGCGATCGCCCTGGCGGCGGTCGTCTCTGCGGCGGCGCTCGCCCTGCGGCTTACTCAGATCCATGGTTCTCGGAGTGGTGCGAAGAGTCTGGGAAAGGACTTCGCCTTTATAAATCCATACTTTAACACCGATTCGTCCGTAGGTGGTATCTGCTTCGGCAAAGCCGTAGTCGATATCTGCGCGAATGGTCTGAAGAGGAATTGTTCCCTCGTGATACGTCTCACTGCGTGCAATTTCAGCACCGCCAAGACGTCCGCTGCATTTAATCTTAATGCCGCGTGCGCCCATTCTCATAGCGCGTCCCATCGCATTTTTCATAGCACGGCGGAAGCCGATACGCTTTTCGAGCTGCTGGGCAATGTTCTCTGCAACAAGCTGTGCATTTGTATCAGGAGTGCGAACCTCAACGATGGAGATTTTCACATCTTTCCCGATCATCTTGCTGACTGCTGCTTCGAGTTTTGTGATCTCTTCACCGCCCTTGCCGATTACGACACCGGGTCTGGAGCAGTGGATATAAATGCGGATCTTGGTGGAATCACGCTCTATCTCGATGGTAGGAACACCGGCGGAATAGAGAGCCTTCTTCAAATAAGTGCGAATCTTATGATCTTCGACGACCAGATCGCCGACCTTATCTTCTCTAGCGTACCATCTGGAATCCCAGTCTTTAATAACGCCAACTCGCAACCCATGCGGGTTTACTTTCTGACCCATAATTCTGCCTCCTTTCCTTATTCTCTCTCAGCCACAGCGATGTAAATGTGGCTGGTACGTTTGTTGATACGATACATACGGCCCTGTGCTCTGGGTCTGCCTCTTTTGAGGATGGGGCCCGCACCGGCATAAGTGGTGCAAACATAGAGCTTTTCGGGATCCATCTCGAAGTTGTTTTCTGCGTTAGCCATGGCGCTTTTCAGAACCTTTACCATCAGCTCGCAGCCAGCCTTCGGAGTGTTCTCCATGAGGGCAAGTGCAACGTCTGCGTTCTTTCCGCGGATCATATTGCAGATAATCTCGACCTTGCGGGGAGAGATACGAGCATATTTATGCTCTGCATAAGCGATTTTTCTTTCGTCCATCTGAATCCTCCTCACTTGCCGGTCTTGCCGCCGGAGTGGCCGCGGAATGTACGTGTCGGAGCAAACTCACCGAGCTTGTGACCGACCATATCTTCCGTAACATACACAGGAACATGGCGGCGGCCATCGTGAACAGCGATCGTGTGCCCAACAAAGGACGGGAAGATGGTAGATGCGCGAGACCATGTTTTCACAACCTGCTTATTGCCGGTCTTATTCATTTCATCGACTCTCTTCAGAAGCTCGGGAGCTGCGAAGGGGCCTTTTTTAATACTTCTGCTCATTTACTATCCCTCCTTACTTCGCATTGCGGCGCTTGACGATGAATTTATCTGTGCGATTCTTCGTCTTGCGGGTCTTATAACCAAGTGCAGGCTTACCCCAGGGAGTTACAGGGCCGGGACGGCCGACCGGGGATTTGCCTTCGCCACCGCCGTGGGGGTGGTCAACCGGGTTCATAACCGAGCCGCGGACTGTCGGGCGGATGCCCATATGGCGTTTACGGCCAGCCTTTCCGAGGTGGATATTGGCATAATCGATATTGCCGACCTGACCGATTGTGGCCATGCAGTCAATACGGACTTTACGCATTTCACCGGACGGCAGACGAACGGTCGCCATGCCGTTTTCTTTTGCCATCAGCTGTGCTGCAACACCAGCGGAGCGGACAAGCTGAGCACCCTTACCGGGATAAAGCTCAATGTTGTGAATGACCGTGCCGACAGGGATATTGTTCAGCGGCAGTGCATTACCGGCTTTGATATCAGCCGAAGCGCCGGACACAACAGTGTCACCGGCAGCAAGGCCGACAGGTGCCAGAATGTAGCGGAGTTCGCCGTCTTCATATTCGCAAAGAGCGATAAATGCGCTGCGGTTCGGGTCATACTCAAGACGAAGAACTTTTGCAGGCATGTCGAGCTTATTGCGTTTGAAGTCAATCACACGGTATTTCCGGCGATTGCCGCCGCCCTGATGACGAACCGTGATACGGCCATAGCTGTTACGGCCGGAGTGCTTCTTGAGAACTTCCAAAAGGCTCTTTTCGGGTTTTACATGCTTTTCAATGCCGTCAAACCCGGAGACTGTCATTCCACGTCTGGCAGGAGTAGTCGGTCTGTAAGTTTTAATAGACATTCTTCAATCCTCCTTATGCCATGCCTTCGAACAGTTCAATGTTCTTGGAATCAGCGCTGAGCTTCACAACTGCCTTTTTCCAGGAAGCCGTTTTGCCGGAAGGATATGCACCCTGACGCTTTTCCTTGCCTCTGACGTGTTCGGTGGTAACTTTAATCACTTTAACATCAAAAATCTCTTCGATTGCCTTTTTGATTTCAATCTTGTTGGCATCTTTTACAACTTCGAATGCATACTTTTTGATGTCCACATCTTCCATTGACTGCTCGGTAATGATCGGGCGAATAACTACGTCATATGCTGTCCTCATTAGGCGAACACCTCCTCGATTTTGGCAAGCGCAGCCTTGTCGACAACCATGACACCGTTCGTGAGGATCATATACGGGCTGAGGATCGTTGCAATCGTCGTTGCCACACCGGCAATATTGCGGGCGGATTTTACGACTTTTTCATCAACCGTTTCGGTTACAACAAGAGCTTTGCCGCTGACACCTATCTTTGACAGGAACTCTTTGAACGCCTTGGTCTTGATCTCATCGACTTTCAGACCGTCAATGACAATAATCTCATTCTCTGCTGCTTTTGCAGACAGGGCAGACTTCATTGCCAGGCGTCTCACCTTTTTATTGAGCGTATAGCTGTAATCACGCGGTTTCGGCGCAAATGCTACGCCGCCGTGCGTCCATTCCGGAGCTCCGGCATAGCCGGCACGTGCACGGCCTGTACCCTTCTGACGCCAGGGCTTTTTGGTGGTGAAATCAACTTCACCCTTGGTAAGAGCACTCTGTGTACCCTGACGGCAATTTGCCAGGTGATTCTTGACGGAATCATGCAGAACACTCTTATTCGGCTCGATGCCGAAGATGGCTTCGGAGAGCTCGATCTCGCCGATCTCTTTTCCTGCCATGTTGAAAACTTTTGCTTTAGGCATTTATGCTGCTCTCCTTTCCTTACTTTGTACGTGCGGAAGCCTTCTGCGGGTTGACACGTGCGGAAGCCTTCTGCGGGTTGAGGGAGATACCTGCCGCCTCGCCTTTTTTGACCGGCTGAGCTTTGACAGTATTCTTAATGTAAACGATGCTTCCCTTTGGACCGGGAACAGCGCCACGGATTGCAATGAGGTTGAGCTCTGCATCGACCTTTACGATATCCAGATTCTGGACCGTAACCTGGTCAACGCCCATATGCCCTGCCTGCTTCTTTCCCGGGAAAATACGGGAAGGATCCGTGCTGGAGCCCATGGAACCTGCATGACGGTGAACCGGGCCGCCGCCGTGTGTGGTAGGTGTCCGGCCCTGACCGAAGCGCTTGATAACGCCTGCATAGCCGTGACCTTTGCTCGTACCGGTTACATCAACCTTTTCGCCCTCAGCAAAAATGTCTGCCTTGACAACGTCACCGACTTCAAACTGATCGGTTTCTTCAAGGCGGAACTCCTTGAGGTGCTTGAGCATGCCTGTGCCGGCCTTTTTCAGATGGCCCTGTTCAGGCTTAGAGAGTTTCTTTTCGGCTACTTCTTCATAGCCGAGCTGGACTGCTGCATAGCCTTCCTTTTCTTCAGTCATCTTTGCGGTAACCACACAGGGACCAGCTTCAATGACAGTCACAGGAATGACCTTGCCGGCTTCGTCAAAAATCTGAGTCATGCCGACTTTTTTGCCAATGATGGCTTTCTTCATTCTATTTCCTCCTATCGGTTATTGGTTACCTAGCATGGCTCGTCATTGGGGAACGGCCGGAGGCTGGCAACTTAACCCTTCCGCATACGCAAGCTGCGGAAAAAGGGTCAAAACAAATTAATAATAAAGTAGAAACCTCGAATCAGAGCTTGATCTCGATTTCCACGCCTGCAGTAACCTCGAGGTTCATCAGAGCTTCAACCGTTTTCTGGGTGGGGCTCATAATGTCAATCAGACGCTTATGTGTGCGGCGCTCAAACTGCTCACGGCTGTCTTTATACTTATGGACAGCACGGAGGATTGTAACGATCTCCGTCTTTGTCGGGAGAGGGATAGGGCCGGAAACTTTTGCATCAGTACGCTTTGCTGCTTCTACAATCGTTTCCGCTGCTTTGTCAATGAGCTGATGATCGTAAGCCTTGAGGCGAATACGGATCATGTTTTTTCCTGTGGTGTTTGCCATGTTTTTTGTTTCTCCTTTTTTCGTACGTTATTGTTCTGCGTACGGATGGGGCAAATTTCATACACACATCCGTGCGTATCAGACCAGGTCTAAAAAACAAACCGGCACTTATGGCCGGTCATCCTCTGCCCTGCGATATACGCATGCAATCATGAAAGACCCCAGCCGCCCGATTGTGTGCCCTGACAGGCAGGACACCGGACATACTCCACGAAAGTTACCTCGTATTTCACGAGCAATCTCCCGCTTCATCGCATAGCTCGCGCTGTCCGCGCAAGCTTGTATATATTACCAGACGGGAACCCGGAAGTCAAGCAGTTTTTTACAAAAAATAGTGATTTTCCAAAGTTTTTTCCGAAGGGCAGAAGAGATGGTCAATACCTGTCTTTTCTGTAGAAAAAACACCGGAAATATGATATGATTGTTTTCAATACAGTAAAGAATTCTATCTTATTCTACATTATAATAGATATTATACTACTGATACAAAAAATGGAACGGAGATCTGACATGGAAACAGTAACCATGGAACAACTGCTGCAAGCAGAAGAAGAAAAAATACGCGGAGAGATTCGTGCAGATACAACTGTCGACCAGGACAGGATGCAAAGCGTCTCGAGACTGAAGGAAACTCTGGCACAGGCTTTGCTGCGCTATAATGCAGCAAATTCTGGAAACCAGGCGCGCCAGGCCATTGCAGACTCCATGACGGCAGCTATACAGGATGCTTGTGGTTTTCTTCTTGCCGGGACAGCAGAGAAAGAAATTTCCAACCGTCCCCTCCGGGCCGGTGCTATTATTTCTTTGCTCTGTTCTGTCATCTGCTGTCTGTCTTCTCTGCTCCTGTTCGCGCAAAAAGTGTCTTTCCTGTTAGGCTGTATTCTCATGGTGCTTGCCATATTCCTTGCTTTTCTTTCCGGAAGGCTTTGGTATGGCGAACGCGAGGTGCATGTCCGCACAGGGCTGGATGCCGATACTGTCTGGAAAACTCTGAAAAAAACATCCGCGACTATGGACAGAAAAATTGATCGCCTTTGCGAGCTGGAAGATGCCCGGATCCTGGAAGCTCAAAACAGTGCCGGGGAATCACAACAAAAAATAAGTACCGAGGAGTTGAATCTTCTCGGAGATCTTCTGGAAGGACTTTATTCCGATAATGGAGAATTCTCCCTTCGGCAGCTCCGAAAAATTAAGCCCTACCTTCAGCACCAGGGAATCGAGTTGGAAGACTATACCGCAAACAACGCAGAGATGTTTGACATCCTGCCATCAAAAAAAGAAGCTGTCACTTTACGGCCGGCATTGTTGGAGGGCGAAACGCTCCTTCTTGCAGGAAAAGCGACAGAACTCGAACGATAAACCGGGAAATGGAGAAACACGATGTATTATTGGGGATTTGATCTCGGTGATGGAGAAAGCGCTATTGCACGTACCGGGTCGAGCGAAAACACTTATCCGGAAATTATCAGCGTTGACGGAAAGAAAGTAACCATTACCGTTTGGGCGGTTATGAAAAACGGCGAAGTGCGAATCGGAGAATCTGCTGCCCGGTCTGCCTCTGCTGCTGTCCGCAGTGCCGCCCGCTTTAAGCGCCGTTTTCTGGATGCCCAATCCGACAGCGCTGCTCTAGTACGTGATTTTTCTGCGCGAGTCTTTGAATCGCTACGCGGGAGCGGTGCGCTCACCGGCGGAGAAAAAAGCAATGTTGTTTATATCGGTTGCCCTGCAGGATGGGATCAGGAGGCAAGAAGCCGTTATCAGCACATTTTTGAGACAATCGGTTTTCCCTCACCTCAGGTCGTTTCGGAATCCCGTGCAGTTATGGTAGGTGCAATCCAGTCCAATTCTGTTCGGGACTATGTCGATCTGCGCTCGCATTCTGTTCTGGTGATCGATATTGGTTCCTCTACAACTGATTTTGCCTATGTTGACAAGGGCAAGGAAACTGAAGTGCACACAGGCGGAGAAGTTGCTCTCGGCGGAGGAATCATGGATGAAGTCCTGCTGGAAGCAAGCATTAGTGCCTCTTCGGAGAGCGCCGCACTGCACAATGTTTTACAGGAGAGCGAGAGCTGGCGTGTTGACTGTGAGCTGCATGCACGCCGCCTGAAAGAAAAATATTACTCCCTCGCTCCGGAGGAACGCACACCGGAGGAGTGCAGTGAATCGCTTCTCGTCACTTACGATGACCCGTTGATTCTGGATCTTACTATGGATGAAGCCATGTCACACCGGTTGACCGAAGAGCCCTGCGAACAGCTCGGAGGAAAGTCCTTTCGTGAGGTTTTCTGCGCCGGCCTTCGTCAGGTGCGCGAAAGTATTGGCGAAGCTGTACCGGAGCTTCTGTTCCTGACAGGCGGTGTATCCCGCATGGATTGTATCCTGACCTGGTGTCAGGAGGTCTTTCCTGAAGCCGTAATCTATGTGGATCAGGAGCCCGAATTCAGTGTAGCAAGAGGACTTTCATGGTGCGGAAAAATAGATGACGAGCTGATGCACTTCCGTGTGGAAGTGGACGGATTAATTGCATCCAATATTGTAGAGGAAATTGTCTCCCGGCATCTCACTTCCCTCTACAAGACATCCCTGGAACATCTGATTGATCCCCTGCTGGAGCATGCCGTCAAGCCCGTTCTGTTGGAGTGGCAGAGCGGAAAAATAAAACGTCTAAGTGATTTGGAAACCTCTCTGCAGGACAAAATCCGTGTTTACCTGTATTCCGAAAACGCAAAGGCATGCCTGTATCAACCTGTCTCTGACTGGCTTTTGTAGATTTCCGATGAGTGGGAGCACTATACATCAGAAATTTGCCTGCGCTACCATGTGCCTGACCGTTCCTTGGGAATTTCCTCCGGACTGACGGCAAGCGATTTTCACATTCTGGAAAAAATAGATGCAAAAGATATTCTTTCCGGGGATTCCCTCACCTGGACAGCAGTATTTGTTGAGTCCGTCATCTCCATTCTGATCGCGATGCTT
>JAGCAN010000150.1 GCA_017652685.1 Oscillospiraceae bacterium | reverse complement strand
GGCGTGCGGAAACAGCATCTGATCCGCGAGCGGGAAAAAGCTTATTTCGCACGCCGACGCTGATCATGTCCCACGGCAGGATCTCTTCCGTGCTGCGCTCGCGCGAGGCATAAAACACGGGATCGAGGCCGGCTTCTACAAAGGATGAGAGCCAGCGATCATAAGAAAAGAAATCACTCCAGGCTTCCAAACGACCACCCTTCCGCCAGACGGCTTCAATCACTTCGGCCATCTTACGATCTCCGCGGGAGAGTGCAGCTTCGATAAAGCTTGTCTCCGCATCGTGCCAGTTATAGACAACATTTCTGGCCTTGATAGATGCACGAAGAAGATTGACACGGCGCAGATATTCCTCCGGTGAGATCTGCGCTTCCCACTGGAAGGGAGAGTGCGGCTTCGGGATAAAGCACGAGGTGGAAATGGTGATGCGAACTCCCCTGCTCTTTACTTTGGAATACTGGCGCCAGCAGTGAAGCACCCTGTCCGCCATTTCAGCTATACCGACAATGTCCTCATCCGTCTCCGTCGGCAGACCGAGCATGTAATAGAGCTTTACAGTATTCCATCCGCCCTCAAATGCAATACGGCATGTATTGAGGAGATCTTCCTCCGTAACGTTTTTGTTGATGGCATCGCGCAGACGCTGGCTGCCGCCTTCCACGGCAAAGGTCAAGCCGCTTTTGCGCACACGCTGGAGTTTTTCCATCAGCTCCATGGAAAAATTGTCCGCCCGGAGCGAAGGGAGAGAAACTCCGATGCTCCTCGGCTCACAAAACTCCATCAACCCGTCACACACCATTCCGAGATGCCGGTAATCACTTGAGCTGAGGGAAAGAAGCGTGATATCCTCATAGCCGGTATTCTTTAACGTTTCAATCCCCTGCCGGATCAGTGTTTCGGGTTTTTTTGCACGGATCGGCCGATAGATATAGCCAGCCTGGCAGAAGCGACAGCCGCGTACACAACCGCGGAAAAGCTCGAGATTCACCCTGTCCTGCACAACCTCTGTGGAAGGAACAATCGGATTTGTCGGGAACGGAACAGCGTCAAGATCCTGAATGATGCGCTTTTTTACCTGCTGGGGGGCACCGGAAAGCGGGGAGATGGAATGAACTGTGCCGTCGTCGTGATAGGAGACTTCATAGAGAGAGGGAACATAAACCCCGCCGATCTGTGCTGCACACTCCAGGAAGCGCTGTTTCTTCCAGCCTTCCTCTTTTGCACGGTGCAGCAGGGCAAGGAGCTCATTGTTCATCTCTTCTCCCTCTCCGATAACAAAAAGATCCATAAAGGGAGCCATCGGTTCCGGATTGACACAGGCCGACCCGCCCATGAAAACCAGCGGAAGCAAATCCGGCCTGTCACATCTTCTGACGGGCAGACCCGCCATATCCAGCATATCCAGAACCGTCGTATAAGCCATCTCATAGCCGACGGAAAACGCGAGGACATCAAACTGATCCAGCGCATCCCCGCTCTCCAGAGCATAGAGCGGAATACCGGAACGCTTCATCTGTTCGAACATATCGCTCCACGGTGCGAAAACACGTTCACACCAGACATAAGGCAGGCTGTTCATCGTCTGGTAGAGG
This sequence comes from Oscillospiraceae bacterium, assembly GCA_017652685.1. Taxonomy (GTDB): domain Bacteria; phylum Bacillota; class Clostridia; order Oscillospirales; family Oscillospiraceae; genus Limivicinus. The sequence goes on along the minus strand of JAGCAN010000150.1, from coordinate 3,128 downwards.
ATCTTCATACCGAGATTGGACATTCCGATTTCATAAGTATCCGGAAAGCAGAAAGCCACTCTTAGATCGACAGCGGATTTGTCTTTCAGTATTTGGTTGTACTCTCCCCCGATGTAACGCGCAGGCTTCTGCACGTTCGGCAGGATTCTTTCCAGTCGTTTGTCCATAGGCACCTGTTTGGAATAAAATACCCCGGCTCGGAAAGCCGGGGACTAAAGGCAATCAGTAGAAGCGCTTATTCTTATTCTTACGTGCTGCTTCCGATTTTTTGCGGCGCTTAACGCTGGGGCTCTGATAATACTCCTTTTTACGGAGATCGGCCAGAACACCGGACTTTGCGCAGCTGCGTTTGAAACGCTTCAGAGCGCTATCCAAGGATTCATTTTCCTTCACGTAAATCTCAGACATCTATTTCCCTCCCTCCAAATCACCAACCGTGGTTCAAGGGCCAATCTATTGGTTTTATAGCAGAATTATTATAGCGGCAACAAATGCACTTGTCAAGAATCACTTTTGCGGTTTTATGATTAAATTTACAAGCCTGCCTTTTACCACAATGGTCTTCACAATTTCCATACCTTCGAGGTAACGTTTGATCTTCTCGTCTGCGCAGGCTGCAGCTTTCATAGCCTCATCATCAGCGTCCGCACTCACGACTACGGAAGAACGGAGTTTGCCGTTGACCTGGACAGCAATCTCACGGATAGCGTCAACCGTCTTGGCTTCATCATAAGCCGGCCAGGGCATCTGCATGGCCATCCTGCCGTGCTTCGCCGCGAAGCCCTGCTGCTCCCACATTTCTTCTGCAATATGCGGAGCAAAGGGGCTGAGCAGCTGGACAAGAACTTCAAAATCGCCCTTTGTAAGGCCTTTGTCATAAAACTCATTCACCATTGTCATCAGAGCGGCAATGGCTGTGTTCATCTTGAGTGAATCAATATCGGAACCGACTTTCTTGATGGTCTTGTTGACAATGACTTCATTCTTCTGGGAGATGGCATCGCCTTCTTCGATACGATCCATCAGGTTCCAGACACGGTCGAGGAAGCGCTTGGAGCCCTTTACCGCATCGTCAGACCAGGTAGCGGTTTTCTCAAAGTCACCGATGAACATGATATAAACACGCATGGTATCGGCGCCGTAGGCTTTGATGACATCATCGGGATTGACAACATTGCCGAGAGACTTGGACATCTTCACAGAAGGCCGCATTGCAAGGCTTCCGTGCTTGGCAATCATTTCCTGCTTTTCTTCTTCGGTATCGAAGTTCCCGACATAATAAGGATTCTGGCCGAGAATCATGCCGTGGGAGGTACGCTTGGCATACGGCTCCTTGGTATGAACCACGCCGATATCATAGAGGAACTTGTGCCAGAAGCGGGAATAGAGCAGGTGGAGTGTGGTATGCTCCATACCGCCGTTATACCAGTCAACCGGGCCCCAGTACTGCTCGGCTTCGGGAGAGCAAAAGGCGGAATCGTTGTGCGGATCCATATAACGCAGCCAGTACCAGCTGGAACCGGCCCAGTTGGGCATGGTGTCGGTTTCCCGTTTGGCAGGACCGCCGCACTGCGGGCAGGTAGTATTGACCCAGTCGGTCATCTTTGCGAGAGGAGACTCGCCGTCATCCGTCGGCTCATAGCTTTCGACAGCCGGGAGAACCAGCGGAAGCTGATCTTCCGGAACGGGAACCCAGCCGCACTTTTCGCAGCTGACCATCGGGATCGGCTCGCCCCAGTAGCGCTGGCGGGAGAAAACCCAGTCACGCAGCTTGTAATTGACCTTCGGCTCACCGAGCTTCTGATCAGCCAGCCAGTTGATGATAGCGGGAATAGCCTGCTTGACAGTCATACCGTCCAAGAAGCCGGAATTGACCATGATACCGGTATCGTCTTTCAGGGTGAAGGCTGCTTCTTCCACATTGCCGCCTTTGACCACTTCGACAATCGGCAGATGGAACATTTTTGCAAAGTCCCAGTCACGCTCATCGTGGGCAGGAACGGCCATGATGGCACCGGTACCGTAAGTAATCAGAACATAGTCCGCAATAAAGATGGGGATTTCTTCACCGTTGACAGGGTTGATGGCCATAACGCCATCCAGCCGGACGCCGGATTTCTCCTTGTTCAGCTCGCCGCGCTCAAAGTCAGATTTTCTGCCGGCTGCTTCCACATAGGCTGCCACTTCATCCCAGTTGGAAAGGCTGTCCTTCCATTTCTTCACATAGGGGTGCTCGGGAGCAAGCACCATGTAGGTTGCACCGAAAAGTGTATCCGGACGCGTGGTGAAGACCACAAGATCATCACCGAGCGTGGTGTTGAACGTAACCTGTGCACCGGTGGAACGGCCAATCCAGTTACGCTGCTGGATCTTGACACGTTCAATATAATCCACATCATCCAGATCGTCAATCAGGCGCTGGGCATACTTGGTTATGGCCAGCATCCACTGACTCTTTTCCTTGCGGATGACAGGAGCACCGCAGCGCTCACACACACCTTCCACGACTTCCTCGTTGGCGAGAACAACCTTGCAGCTTGTGCACCAGTTAACGGACATCGTGGCCTTGTAGGCAAGACCCTTTTTGTACATCTGCAGGAAGATCCACTGCGTCCACTTGTAGTAGAGCGGATCGGAGGTGTTGACACAGCGATCCCAGTCGAATCCGTAGCCGAGCATCTTGAGCTGACGTGTGAAATTCAGGATATTATCGTGTGTCACCTTGGCAGGATGGATATGGTTCTTGATGGCGTAATTTTCCGTCGGAAGGCCGAAAGCATCATAGCCGATCGGGAAAATTACATTATACCCGTCCATCCTCTTTTTTCTTGTAATAATGTCCATCGCCGTGAACGGGCGAGGATGGCCGACGTGAAGGCCGGCACCGGAGGGATACGGGAACTCAATCAGACCATAAAATTTAGGCTGATCCAGCCCGGTAACGGCAGCGTAGGGTTTTGATTCTTCCCATCTGTCCTGCCACTTTTTCTCTATTGCAGCGAAATCGTATTTCATGTTTAAACCTCTCCTTATAAATTGTTCCGGTTGCCCCTGTAGTCAGGGGCGCGGAAGGGATGAGGGATCGACCTCCTCAGAATCACTCCAGAGGCGCTCCAGATTATAAAACT
>JAGCAN010000149.1 GCA_017652685.1 Oscillospiraceae bacterium | reverse complement strand
TAATCTATCATTTCTGATACCAAAGAAATCTATACCAAAACGGAATTGTCCAGTCGCCGATTGGACAATTGAGCGTGATGCAGGAAAGCCTCCGGCAACCCTGAGCCGTCAGACACGATGCTCAGAATCAGCCGGAGGCTTTCCATATAACAAACCGCCGCAGAGCTTAATACCCTCTCCGGGGAAGACCCCGGAGCTGGTGAACTCACCTCGGCGGCTTTGCCATATTGTACCAAATCGCTAACGTGATGGCTGTCTCTGCTTCCGCTCTGCTCCAATTATCTTACATTCGCAAAAATAGGGTAGCTTTTATTTGGCACCTATGGTATCATATGAGCGTGTTCAGAAAAAGGAGTCTGGGTGCGGATCTGTATGATGCAGAGGGCAGCTATTCTATCAAAGCACTTATGTAGATAGTCTGTATCATCTTGCTCGATTGCCCATTTTTTTGTAGCCGGTAATGAGCTTTGCTTACTCGAGCTGAATGAGAACTGTATGTGCCATTTTGAAAAGACCACTTTCGATGGCTTTGTTTGTTGTACTCATTTTTGCTTCCAGTCTATCTTTTTGCCACTTTTTCTGAGTCATCTGCACCCATGATGGGTAAGAATATTTACAACAGCATATAGAAAAGCCAAAGCAATTCTCCTATGATACTGAGTTTGCGACAAACAGCAAAAGGAGAAAAGCAATGGCTTCGCTACTCAGTATACTCAAAAACATCATAAACCTCAAGAGGGTTCATGTAGAAAAACAAGAATTTGTTACGATGCCGGTTCAGCGCTTTGGTGAGATCTTTGAAGAAAAGCAGATTCACATATGGCTGCGACCGATCCGAAGATACCAGAGTTGCTGCCCAATCTGCAGGCAGAAGTGTCCCGGCTATGACTACAGGAGTCCGGAAAAGAGCTGGTGGAGGGCTTCCAATCTGAATGGGATACCGGTATATCTTTTCTACCATCGTCGCCGGATTGCTTGCCCAGTGCATGGAGTGCATGTAGAATATGTACCTTGGGCAGATGGAGACAGCCGGTTTACAGAGACTTTCAACAATGAAGTAGCCTGGATGGCTCTGCAAATGTCTAAATTGGCAGTATCAATCCTGATGGGAATCAACTGGCGGACGGTCGGAAACTGCATCAAAGCTGCTCATGAAAGAATAGAGCCTGACGTGAGTATACGCCTCCACGGGCTTCGCCGTATCTGTGTAGATGAAACCAGTTATCGCAAGGGTCATGCCTACATCACTGTAGTTTATAATATGGACAGGAACCAAGTTGTTTGGGTGCACGAAGACCATGGGCAGGAGATATTCGCTCAGTTCTGCGAACTGATGACGGAAGAAGACAGAGCTCAGATTGAGATTGTCGCAGGGGATGGCGCTCAGTGGATTGACCGGTGTACTGAAAAATACTTTCCCAACGCCACACGCTGTATTGACTTCTTCCATGTAGTCGAGTGGGCAAATGAAGCACTTGACGATGTTCGATCCAACACTGCGGCGAAAGCTCGCAGGGAATATGCCAGGCAGAAGGAAGCATTCCGTAAGCAGGAGGAAGAGCTGGCCCAGCGTCGTTCCGAGGCAGAAAAAGAGCTGGCGGCCATGCCCAAAAGAGGTCGTCACAGCAAACGAAGAAAAGAGCTTGAAGCATTTCTTCAGGAACAGGCAGTCCTTGCGGCTATGGAAGAGTTACAGCCGAAGCATTCAGGCAGGCCATCAAAGGAGCAGTTCTCAACCGAGCATCAGAAAATACTGAATGACCTGGCGCAGCAGGCAAAAGACATCAAAGGTGCCAGGTACGCTCTCGGACATAAGCCGGAAAACCGGACTGAGAACCAGACAGAACGGCTCAAACTGATTGAGAATTCCTATCCTGATCTATACAGAGCGTATCAGATGAAAGAGACTCTACGGCTAATCCTCCATCTGAAAGACTGCAATCTTGCAACGGATGAGCTGGATAAATGGATCTCCGATGCCTCTGCATGTGGTTTGAAACCGATGGAAGAACTGGCAGTGAAGATTCAACGGCATCGAAAGAACATCTTCAATTCCATACGTTTTCAGGCAAACAGTGCCAAGAGCGAGTCAACAAATACGACCATCAAGGCTCTTATCAAGATGGCCAGAGGCTTTCGGAATCTCGAAAACATGAAGGCACTGATCTATCTGAAGTGTTCTGATCTGGTGATTCCTCTTAACAACCGGCAACAACCGTCTGCTGAAAGACGTATGGCAATGAGGCTGAAAGCTGCAGAACAGCGCCGAGCTAGAGAAGAAATCCGGCAAAGCCCGGAACTTTCCGTGTCCTAATATCTCAAAGTCCCTAAACCCACCGCTTGGTGGAGGGGATGGCCGAACGCCGGGGGCCACCTTCTCGTGAAGGGGGCTCCCAAGAGCGTGAACCTTCGCAGAATCTATCCTCTCGCACTCACTGAGAATCTTTTCTACCCACCATCAGTGCAGATGAGCCCATTTTCCGTATGCTGTGAAAACAGAAAACAGCCGCCTTCCCATCCGGTATCCCGGTTGTCATCTTCATATTCCACCATGAGATCGGGCATGTCGGACGCATCCAGGCTTGCGATCAGCTCAGCCCCGCTTTCCAGATGCAGTTCCACATTGGATCTGAGGCAGATCGTACCCGAGAGGTATTTCCCTGCAGGGATAACGACCCTGCCGCCGCCGAGGTCTGTGCAGGCGTCGATCGCATTCTGAATG
>JAGCAN010000148.1 GCA_017652685.1 Oscillospiraceae bacterium | reverse complement strand
TGCCGATGCCCGGAACTGCTGATGTAAAAATGGCTGATATAGGCAATGTAAAAGTCAGAGGGCGTTTTTTTCTTGCACCTATGGCTGGGGTCACCGATTATGCGTTTCGAAAAATCTGCTGTGAACTCGGTGCAGCGTTCACTGTTACGGAGATGGTCAGTGCAAAAGCGCTCGTTTACGGAGATGAGAAAACAGCTTCTCTTTTGTTCATCCCGCCGGAAGAGCACCCCTCAGCTGTGCAGATTTTCGGCCACGAGCCGGATGTCATGGCGGAAGCAGCCGTCCGCGCGCTTGAACTTTCGAATGCCGACGTGCTGGATATCAACATGGGCTGCCCGGTCGGGAAGATCGTAAAGTCGGGCGATGGGAGCGCTCTGATGCTTCAGCCTGACCTGGCGGAAAAGATCCTGCGGGCGGTTATCAGTGCCGTGAAGGTTCCCGTTACCGTTAAGTTTCGGAAAGGGTTTGACAGCGGGCATGTCAATGCGGTCGAATTCGCCCGGATGGCGGAAGCCGCAGGGGTTTCTGCCATCACTGTGCATGGTCGAACAAGGGCGCAGATGTATTCTGGCCGAGCTGACTGGGATATCATCCGCTCTGTAAAAGCAGCGGTGCAGATTCCTGTTGCGGCAAACGGCGATGTGTTTTCTCCGGAAGATGCTGTCCATATTCTCCGCTACACCGGTGCAGATTTTGCTGCGATCGGCAGGGGAGCGTTCGGCAATCCCTGGCTTTTCCAACAGGCGAATGCTGCGTTCGAAGGGGATCTCATCCCGGAGCTGCTGCCTCTCAATGAACGCATGGATACCGCAGTGAGGCAGATTGAGCTTCTTGCGGCGCAGAGGGGGGAGCGGTCAGCCTGCCTCGAAGCGAGGCATCAGTTGGCCTGGTATCTGCACGGAGTACCGCATGCGGCATACTATCGGCAGAAGCTTGTACAGGTTGCAACGTTGGAAGATATTTATTCTGTGGTAAAAGGCATAAAGCGGGATCTCCGCTGAAAACCGTTAATTTGTTTCCTCTTCCAAAACTCGTGATTCTTTTGAAAACCCCGTTCCTTTGTTTTTTGCTCATTTCAGAGACAGAACCATTCTGTTAAAAATACAATCTCTCTCCTAAGTGCTCGCAACGGAGCACATACCTCGAGATAAAAATGTTGTCTTCGCGAGCAGCCGGCATTGTAGGAAGAACGAAGTGACAGAATCATTCTGTTAAAAAAATACAAAAGATGCGAAACAGGTCTTGCAAAGTCGTGGTTTTATGGTATAATCAACAAGTGTTTTATAACTGCAGATTACCACTATAGAGTGATAAGGAGAGATTACCTTGAAAAAAGAAAAAATATCCAACAATGTCATCCGTCGCCTTCCGAGATATTTGCGTAGGCTCGATGAGCTTACAGATGCTGGTGTCAGTCGTATTTCCTCTACGGAGCTTGGGCAGCTGCTTGGCTTTACACCGTCCCAGATCAGGCAGGACTTTAACTGTTTTGGCGAGTTCGGCCAGCAGGGTTATGGATATAATGTTCCGGCGTTGAGAGAGCAGATTGCCGGTATTCTCGGGATGGATCGAGGCTATAAAGCTGTTCTGATCGGCGTTGGACATATCGGGCGTGCTCTGATCGATAATTTCTGTTTCTCAGAGTGGGGCATTAACCTTGTTCAGGCTTTCGATGTTGACACTGATCTGATCGGTAAAGAGTTCAGCGGAGTCCATGTCTCTTCTGTAGAAGATCTGACGGCTTACCTGAAGAAAAACAAGGTGGATATCGTGGTTCTTGCCGTTCCGCGGGATGTTGCGCTTTCTACAGCCGAAATGTTGATTGACAATGGCGTTCATGCAATCTGGAATTTCACCAATGTAGAGCTTGTTGAGCCTGACAGTCCTGTGATTGTTGAGAATGTCCATTTTTCCGATAGTTTGCTGGCGCTGAGCTATTACGTCTCGGATGCCTACGATTCTAAAAAACTGAAAAAATAAAAACAAAGAGCTGTCCCTTTCGGACAGCTCTTTTGTGAATGGAGGCTTCCTTATGTCCGATACCATCGCTGCCATTGCAACAGGCTCTTCCGTCTCCGCAATTGGGATCATTCGCCTTTCCGGAGATCATGCTATTTCTGTAGCTGAGCGGCTCTTCACGCCGCTTTCCGGAGAAAAGCTGAGCCTGCGGGAAGACCGCAAGTTGATTTACGGGCAGCTCATCGGTCGTTCCGGCAAACTGCTGGATCTGTGCCTGTGCACTGTCAGTCATGGCCCTTTTTCTTATACGGGAGAGGATACGGCAGAGTTGCAGTGCCACGGCTCTCCCATGCTCCTGCGTTCTGTTCTGGAGGAGTTGTTTGCTCTTGGCGTGCGGCAGGCAAAGCCGGGGGAGTTCACCAAAAGGGCTTTTCTCAACGGGCGTCTGGAGCTCACTGCTGCTGAAGCTGTGGCAGATCTGATCGATGCCGAAACGATCGAGGCGGCCGAAAATGCAGCCGGTCAGCTTTCCGGAGCGATCAGCCGCAAAACCG
>JAGCAN010000147.1 GCA_017652685.1 Oscillospiraceae bacterium | reverse complement strand
TATCATGACGCCATACCTGATTCTTGACGGAGAAATGCAGGCTTCGCTGGAATATGCAGCCAAACGCGGAGTCGATGTAAAGCTGATCCTGCCGGGTATTCCGGACAAGAAGATGGCATATGCCCTTGCCAAATCGCACTACCAGGCGCTGATCGAAGCAGGCGTGCACATTTATGAATACTCCCCTGGGTTCGTACACGCGAAGGTTTTTATCAGCGATGACTGCAAGGCAGTGGTAGGCACCATTAACCTGGACTATCGCAGCCTTTACCACCATTTTGAATGTGCAGCCTATCTCTACCGTTGTCGTTGCATTCGTGACATTGAAACTGACTTTCAGGATACACTCAGCAAATGCCGGGAAGTGACACCGGAAACAATCTCCCATGAAAAACGATTCTACAAAGTTATGGGGCGGCTGATGAAATTCGTTGCCCCCCTGATGTAGGGAAAACCATATCTTGTTCTGTACGAAAACCAGGGTACCGGATCAGACCGATACCCTGGCTCTTTTTCTTTTTAAACTTCAGACTTATTCAGCGGGAGAAAAATCTTCCTTGCCGACACCGCAGACTTCGCAGACAAAATCATCGGGGAGGTCTTCCCACTTGGTGCCCTGTTCGTCTTCGTCATATTCCCAGCCGCAGACATTGCAAACGTATACCATCTTTCGTGCTCCTTTCTTGCTAAAATGGAATGTTATCTGACCGAATTACTTGAAATAACGCTCCAGCAGGCCTTTGAAAGCCTTGCCGTGACGGGCCTCGTCACGTGCCATTTCATGAATCGTGTCGTGAAGAGCGTCGAGATTGTACTTCTTGCAGAGCTTTGCAAGGTCCGTCTTTCCCTGGGTGGCGCCATTCTCGGCATCAACGCGCATCTGAAGATTCTTCTTCGTGCTGTCCGTCACCACTTCACCGAGAAGCTCGGCAAACTTTGCGGCATGCTCAGCCTCTTCAAGGCCGGCCTTTTCCCAGTACATCCCGACTTCCGGATAGCCTTCGCGGAAAGCGACACGTGCCATGGCAAGATACATACCGACTTCAGAGCATTCACCCTCGAAATTCGAGCGCAGACCAGCAATAATCTCTTCTTTGACTTCGGCGGGAACATCTTCGCCAAACTGCTTGCCGACACCCACAACATGCTCGGCAGCCCAGGTCATTTCACCAACGACCTCTGTGAACTTAGAACCGTCGACCTTGCAGACGGGGCATTTTTCGGGAGGTGTATCTCCCTCATGGACATAGCCGCATACCGGGCAAACCCATTTTTTCATACTGTTTCTCCTTTTTCTTAAAAGTTTTTTCATGTTAAATTGTACACTATCTTTTGCATCTGCTGATTTGATTATGCCACAAGTACTGATGTTTGTAAAGTGAATTTTCTTTGAACTGACATGGGCGGATCAGAAACGGAAAACACGTAATCCGGGGCACTTTCCTGTTGAAAGATTCTGCGCCCCATGGTATGATAACAAAAATCAAAAAAGGAGTATCTGATGGAATATACATACAGAACAAAGGGCGTCTGCTCACAGCAGATGGAGATCGAGACAGAGGGAAACATCATTAAGCACGTCCGCATTATCGGGGGCTGCAGCGGCAACGGCCAGGGCGTGGCACGCCTGGTGGAAGGAATGGACATGGACACAGCTATCTCCAAAATGGAGGGGATCCGCTGCGGGTATAAAGACACCTCATGCCCTGACCAGCTTGCGCAGGCGCTCAAGCAGATGAAGGCCAGAGCGGAAGCTTAACCTTGAATACACTTGAAGAAGTATTGCGGGCAGGCTTTGAAACACTGAACCTGCCGCTTACGGACGAAATGCTCGTCCGTTACCGCCGGTATTATGATGCTCTGGATGAAAAAAACAAGGTGATGAACCTCACAGCCATCACCGGGGAAACGGACGTTGCACAGCTGCACTTTCTCGACTGTGCAGCACTGCTCTCTCTCACGGAAATGCGCGGAAAAGCTCTCTGGGATATCGGCACAGGTGCAGGCTTTCCCGGGCTGGCACTGAAGATCGCCTGCCCGGAAATCAACCTGACACTTCTCGACAGCCTGGACAAACGCATTGCCTTTCTGCAGGAAACCTGCCATACGCTCGGCTTTGATGACGTAGCTTGCCTCCATGCCCGTGCGGAGGAAGCAGCCCCTGCACACCGCGAAAGTGCGGACATTGTGACAGCCCGCGCTGTAGCAGGGCTCAATATCCTGGCCGAACTGTGCCTTCCGTTTGTTCGGGAAGGAGGCCTGTTTCTCGCCATGAAAGGGCCTGACTTTGAAGAAGAGCTGGAACAGGCCAAACCATCCATCAAAGCACTCGGCGGGAAGACGGAAAAGTGCGTGCTCTACACCGTGCCCGGAACGGAGATCCGGCACAGTGCTCTGATGATCCGGAAGATCGGGAAAACCCCCGAGAAATATCCGCGCAGATGGGCAGCGATCAAAAAGAACCCGCTATAGAATATAGCGCTCCAGTTCAGAGGCTGTGGAAACAATCGTTTCGGCCCCTGCAGTGTTGAGCTCTTCCACGCTGCGAAACCCCCAGGCAACACTGATACATCTTAATCCGGCGTTTGCTGCCGTTTGAAGATCGACCTCCGTGTCTCCGACATATACGCATTCTTCTCTTTCCGCTTCCAGCAGGCGCATGGCTTCCAGGAGCATATCCGGCGCAGGCTTGCGGCGGATTTCTTTTTTTTCGCCGATGGCAACTTCGACCAGATTTCCGAAAAAGTACGTGTTCAGCTCCCTGACGGCTGGATCCGGTTTGTTCGAAACAACCGCCGTGAGGCATCCCGCCGCTTTCAGGTTGGAAAGGAGTTCCATGACGCCGGGATACGGCGCGGTTTTGATGCGGCAATGATCCTGATACCATGCTTTGTACTCATTCAGGATTTCTTCTTCCTTTTCCGGCGGAACCTGATCCTTCAGGGAACAATGCACCAGATGTTTTGCCCCGTTACCCAGAAAGTGCGCCGCCTCATAGCTCGTAATCGGAGGAAGGGAGTACTTCGACAAAATGGTGTTGACAGAATCCCGCAGATCAT
>JAGCAN010000146.1 GCA_017652685.1 Oscillospiraceae bacterium | reverse complement strand
AGTGCAATGTTATCCTTGATTGCTATGTCATCCGGCCGGCAGTTCTTTTTGATGTCAGCAATAATATCGTACAGCGTATCGCCCAGAGCTGAGGAAGATGCCACAAAAGCGAAAGAATCCAGCCCGAGGGTAATATGCTCGACCGGAACGTGATACTGGCTGAGAATGGCCAGGGCACGGCTCAGGGTATTGCAGGTGTCCATATTTCGCTTGGTAACGGTAAGAATGTCAAAATTCCTGCGGCCGGTAATCCCCGTGATAAAGCGTCCGTCTTCCATCTCTTCGTCTTCCACAGAGCCGACAATCAGCGTCCCGGGATCATCTGGAGCATTGGTGTTGCGGATGTTGAGCGGGATGCCCGCCTCCATGCAGGGCTGCACAGAATCTTCATGCAGAACGGAAGCCCCGGCATAAGCCAGCTCGTGCAGCTCGTTATAGGTGATTTTTGGGATCGGTTTCGGATCTTTCACGATACGGGGATCCGCCATGAGAATACCGGACACATCCGTCCAGTTCTCATAGACATCCGCATGTGCAGCGGCCGCAGCAACAGCACCCGTAATATCGCTGCCCCCGCGGGACATGACACGGATCTTCCCCGTCGGAAGGCTTCCGTAAAAGCCGGGAATCAGGACCCTGCCATACTTCTCCACTGCATTGGAAACAGCGAAATAAGTCTTTTCCTTATCCAAAACTCCTTCATAGGTGAAGAAGATGCACTCAGAAGCGTCAACAAAGGCATAGCCAAGAAATTCCGCCATGAGTTTTGCCGTGAAGTATTCCCCGCGGGAAACCAGCTCATCCACTGGAAAGCCTTTTTTCAACCGGGCAGAAAATGTGTCAAAGTCAGCCCCAACGTCATATCTCACACCGAGATCAGAAGCAATGCCGGTCAGCCTCTCACGGATTTCTGCAAGAATATCAGCACAGGAAACCCCATAGGTCAGATGCGCATCACAGAGGTACAGAAGATCCGTCAGTTTATGATCGGACGAATCACGTTTCCCGGCCGCTGAGACAATGACGATTTTTCTTGCCTCATCGGCTTCAATAATTGCTTTTACTTTTTTAAACTGTTCAGAACCAGCTACGGAGGATCCGCCGAATTTCGTCACTTTCAACATGTGTGCTTACTCTCCTATCGCTGCAAAGAAAACAGAATTGCCGTCTGCCCTGAGCTTATTCACTGCTTCATGCATGGCACTGACGGAGACCTCACCCGTTCTGCAGTAAGAGACGCCATCTGCTTCTTCACATGCCTCTACCGGAAGCGGGAAGGCAATTCCTGCCGGGATACGCACCAGATAGCGATGTGCACAACAGGCATTATCTGCGCTGCCGGCTTCGCAGGAGGGTTTCATCATAAATCTGCGGCCGCAGCTGATGTCGGAACAGTCTCTCAGCACGGCGGAAGCAGTTGGCCAGCGTCCGGCGCCCTGCCCGATCATCACGATACGACCGGAGTTTTTCCCGTTGTATTTCGCCATATTAAAATTCTTCAGCACAGAGCATTCAGCTGCATCTCTCTCAAACAGCACAGGTTCAACAAAAGCATAGATGCTGCCGTTCTCCGCTTTTCCGCCGGATGCTATCAGCCGGCAGGTCAGCCCTTTCGACTGAATATAAGAGGAATCAGCGGCCGAGAATGAATCGATGCCTTCATGGAGAAGCCCATCCACCGGCAGGACATTGAAAGCCACCGCACAGGCCAGCATTATTTTCCGCAAAGCATCAAGCCCCGTAACGTCGGCTGTGGGATCCGCTTCTGCATAACCAAGCTTCTGGGCGTCGGACAGTGCATCAGCATAGCTCATACCTGTCGATTGCATCTGGTCAAGCATGTAGTTGGTAGTGCCGTTGAGAATCCCTCCGACGGATAAAATCTCATCACTCTGTACTGCAAGCGACAGATTGTGCAGGAAAGGCACACCGCCGCCACAGGCAGCACTGAACAGGAAGCCCACCTGTTTGTCCTTTGCCAGCTTTGCGAGCTCAGGCCCCTTGGCTGCCACCAGTGCCTTATTGGAGGTTACAAAGTGTTTGCCGGCTTTTAAAGCGGCACAGGCATAAGAAAAAGCAGGCTCAACCCCGCCCATCACTTCCGCAACCACATCGACAGAAGCATCTTCCGTGATCTGTTCAATCGAGGAGACTTTGAATGGTTCGTCATCCTTCCCGGGCCTTACCAGCACAGGCCCCGCTTCCAGCCCCTCCGCCTGTTTTAACATTTCATAGACGCCAAAACCGACTGTACCGTAACCTAAAACTGCTACTTTCATTTTTCTCTCCTATTTGTCCGCGATTCAAAAACACTTGTTTTTGTGCTGCATACAATAGCACATTTCCTGGCAGAAAACAAGCCCTCCCCTGATTTTCAGCGATTTGTACAGGGCAGGGCAGTTTTTCTTCAGAAAGGATTATGTAACTTTCCTATATTGACTAAATAGCAATCGGTACGGCATCCGGCTCAATAGGACAGACATATCCGCCTTCCGTCCGCTGCTGAAATTCCGCTTTTGCCTCTTCCAGAAGCTTTTCATCGTTCAAAAGATCCACTGCCGTCGCAGCCAGGACTTTAGCGGCGTAGATCATGCCTTTGTGAGCAAGACCGCTCTTTCCACAGGCAACAATCTGCCAGGAATGACCCGGCACAGCTGCCGGCCAGCAGGCTGTGCTGATCTGCGAGGTCGGCGTCAGCCAGCTCACATCCCCCACATCGGTACTGCCGGGGACGAATACCGTAGAAGAGAATAGGGGCGGGAGAAAATCGTTGACAGGCTTTGTGCCCTTTTCCGTCAGTTCCGTCACGATTTTCATGTATTCCTGATCGACACCGGCAGCCTTGAAACCTTTCAGCTCATCGCCGTTATAGGTCTCTTTTAGGGCAGCGGCGAGCTCGTAATCCTCCGGATCATAAGCAGGAACCCCGATTTCAGAGAGATTCTGATAGAGTGCCTTCTCAATGGTAAAATTCGGAACAAGCTCCGCTGTACCGTCGATAAAGACGCGTTCAAAAGTCGTCCCCGTCATCAAGGCAGCACCTTTTGCGATATCATCCACACGTTTCTGGAGCTTTACGCTATCCGCCACCTTGTTCGCACGAACCATGTAGAGCACGGAAGCCTTTGCCTGCACCACATTCGGAGAAATCCCTCCGGCATCGGTAATAGCATAGTGAATACGACAGTCAGGTGTGGTATGCTCCCTCAAAAACTGCACACCCACATTCATCAGCTCCACCGCATCAAGTGCGCTGCGACCGTTGTACGGGTCCCCTGCTGCATGTGCCGGAATACCGGAAAAATGATACAGCACCTGAATGCAGGAATTGTTGGTTCCCGTTGTCGTCTGGTTTACGGAGCCCGGGTGCCAGCACAGCGCAGCATCCAGCTGTTTCCACAGACCTTCGCGTGCGAGATAAGCTTTCCCGGCACCTCCTTCTTCCCCAGGGCAGCCGTAAAAAACCACCGTACCAGGCTTTCCGGTTTCCTGAAGATACTGCTTTACAGCTGCCGCAGCAGCAAGCGACCCCGCTCCGAGCAGATTGTGCCCGCATCCGTGCCCACTGCCACCTTCTGTCAGAGGATCCGGGTTCGTTTCTCCTGCTTTCTGGCTCAACCCGCTGAGCGCATCATACTCACCGAGTATTCCGATCACCGGACGTCCGCTCCCGTAAGATCCGCAGAAAGCCGTCTGAATCCCGCATAGATTCTCCGTCACCGTAAAACCGAGCTCCCTCAGCTTTTCACAGTAGAGCGCTGCAGATTTGAATTCTTTCAGACTGAGCTCCGCAAAATTCCAGATCTCATCCGACACAGCTTCAAAGCATGCTGCATGCGCATCGATATAGTCACACAGAGCCTGTTTGACAGGATCCACCTCAGATTCCTCCTTAATAGAGCACTTTGGACAGGAAGTCCTGCAGGCGGGGATTTTGCGGGTGGTTAAAGATGGCGTCAGGTGTTCCTTCTTCCAGAATCTTTCCCTCATCCACAAAAACCACACGGTTTCCGACTTCCTTGGCAAAACCCATTTCATGGGTCACAACAACCATGGTCATTCCCGTCTGAGCAAGCTTTTTCATAACATCCAGCACCTCCCCGACCATCTCAGGATCAAGGGCAGAGGTTGGTTCATCAAACAGCATCACATCGGGCTCCATAGCGAGTGCACGCACGATAGCCACACGCTGTTTCTGACCGCCGGAGAGCTGGATCGGATAGGCATCTGCCCTGTCCGCGAGACCTACCCGCTCGAGAAGCTCCATGGCCTTTTTCTCTGCTTCTGCCTGCGGAATCCCTTTCACTTTGATTGGTGCCACCGTCATATTCTGGAGAATGGTTTTATGCGGGAAGAGATTGAAATGCTGGAAAACCATGCCCATCTTCTGGCGGTGCTTGTCGATATCCAGCT
>JAGCAN010000145.1 GCA_017652685.1 Oscillospiraceae bacterium | reverse complement strand
TTATCGACGGAAACACCTGTACCTTCTGCGAAGTAAAGATGCAGGATGGCTCCCAGATCCGCAGAAAGCTCGCAGGCGATATGTTCGGTTCCGACGTGCTGGAATACACCACCTCTATGCATAAGGCAACCAATGCCGTCGTATCGATGAATGCTGACTATTACCGCTTCCGCGATATGGGCATTGTCGCCTACAACCGGCAGCTCTATCGCTTTAATGAAAACCTTTATCTGAACCGCTACGGCCAGGATCTGAAGAAATACAACTGCGTGGACACTCTGTTTGTCACCGCCTCCGGAGACTTTCTGTTCTTCCACCAGTACGAAGAGACAACACCGGAAGCTGTACAGCAGTTCATTACCGATAATGATATCATTTTCTCCATTGCCTTTGGCCCGGTTCTTGTAGAAAACGGTATGCTGAATACCAGCCGTGACTTTGAAGAAGAGTGGTACCCCATCGGTGAAGTCAACACCGGGTATTCGCGTGCAGGCATCGGGCAGGTCGACCATCTGCACTATCTGTATATGTCCCTCAACCACTCGGATGAAAAGCAGGCCCGCTGGCATGTCAAGGAATTCGGGCAGCATTTCTATGAAAAGGGTGTCATCAGCGCTTACAACCTGGACGGCGGACAGACCGGCGAAATCGTCTTCCAGGGAAATGAGGCTTACAACCACGTTGACCATGTAAACGGCACAAGTTCCCGTCAGGTCAGTGATATGATCTATTTTGCCTCAGCCATAAACGGGGAGGAGGTCACACAATGAACAGCAATACAGTTGCGATCTACTTCAACGATCTGGTCATTTACTGGTCCTCCGTCATGATTTTCTGCGGGGCGCTTGCTTTCATTACGATGACGCTTGCGCTCTGGAAGCCGAAAAATCCGCGCTCCGCTGCGCTCGGTTGCTTTTTCCCGCTTGCAATTCTGTTTTCTTTTTTCCTGAGCAGGCTGATCCACTGGTATTTCAATATGGAGCAGTACGCCGCCTCCTTCGGAGCGGGGACTTTCAGCAGCATCGTCCCGGCCTTCACGCGTTTTACCATCGGCAGCTACTGTCTGCCGGGTGTCATTCTCGGAATCTGCCTGGCCGCATGGGTTGTCTGTAAGCTCGGATTTGTCACTTCTTCCGGCCGTCTGCTTGATTTCGCAGCCCCCGGAATCTGTCTGCTGGTTGCCTTCATCCGGCTCAGCGCATTGTTTAACGGCAGTTTTATCGGCAAGCGCCCGGTTACTACGGTCAAATTTTTGCAGCGCCTGCCTTTCTGCGTTACGGTGACAGACTCTGCAGGGAATGTTTCCTACCGGCCGGCTGTGTTCTTTCTGGAGTTTCTGCTGATGCTGGTTGCCTTCTTTGCTCTGCTCTCCTTTTTCTATCGTCACAGGACGGCAAAGATGTACTATCCATGCCGCAGCACCGGCAACGTATGGAAGATGTTTCTGATCTCTTATGCGGCTATTGAAATTGTGACGGATTCCCTGCGAACGGACAAGCCACTGATGCACTTTACTTTTCTGAACAAGCTCAATGCCTACTCTGCCTTTATCAGTATTGCGCAGGTTGTAGCCCTGATCTTTCTGCTGTACGTCTTTTTCTACTATTACGTCTGCTCAATCAGCACCAACGGCTTCAACTGGAAGCACATCCCGGCGCTTTTGCTGTTCCTTGCTTCTATCGCAGGGTTCGGTTACTTCGGAGAATACAGCATCCAGCGCTACGGCGCGGTGCTCACCGGCTATCTTAGCATGGTGATTTCTCTGTTTGTCGACGTTCTTCTCTGCAGGCTGCTCTACAATTCCTGTGCGCCTGAGCCGGAGTATTACGACTGAGGCAAGGCACCGCCTTCCGTCATTCTCACTGTTTTTTGAAACGAAACAGGCGGTTTTTCAGCCGCCTGTTTATACTTTTCCCAAATTTTGGAAAAATTCTTTTTTCCCTCTTGCAAAAAGCTTTTTTTGGGGTTATTATGCCACACGGTTACAACAGATTTTTAAGCGCGGTACAGAGATGCCGGCAAAATCGCTTATATAGATGAGGCGCTTGTTTAAGCGCTGTGCTGTTTGCGTGTCTTGCCGGATTGGGGCAAGGCATTTTTTATTGCCGGGAGAGCAAAATGAAGCTGAAAGCACAGATTATGGATGAGCAGGCCATGAAGCGCGCCCTGATGCGCATCTCTCATGAAATCGCTGAAAAAAACAAAGGCGTTGAAAATATACGCCTCGTCGGAATCCTGCGCAGGGGAGACCCGATTGCAAAAATCATCCGGACCAATATTGCTCTCATTGAAGACGTCTCTGTTCCGTGCGGCTGCATTGACATCGGTTTTTACCGGGATGACCTGACTTCGCTCTCCGAAAATCCGCTCGTCCGTTCCTCCCAGCTTCCTTTTGACGTCAATGACAAGGATATTATTCTTGTTGACGATGTGATTTTTACCGGGCGCACAGCAAGGGCAGCCATTGAAGCCGTAATTCGCTGCGGCCGGCCCCGCAGCATCCAGCTTGCAGTTCTGATCGACAGAGGCCATCGTGAACTGCCGATCCGTGCCGATTATGTGGGCAAAAACCTTCCGACATCACGTACAGAACTGATAGAAGTTCGCCTTCCGGAATATGACGGGGAGACAGGTGTTTTCCTGATGGATCTGTCTTCCGACCAGTAACGCTCTACCCGCACCCGAGACTGCTGCGCGGCATTCCATTCGTTATCCAAAATTATTTTTCATAGAAGGGGATTTTAACTATGGGCAAATCTCAGAAAGTAAATGACGCAATTTACGACGCACGCTCCCTTGGAACACCAAAGATGCTGATCCTCGGCCTCCAGCACATGTTTGCCATGTTTGGCGCAACGGTTCTCGTCCCGGCACTGACCGGCCTTGACGTGGCAACAACCCTGCTGTTCGCCGGTCTCGGCACACTGCTGTTCCATTTTATAACCGGGCGCAAGGTTCCGGCGTTCCTCGGCAGTTCCTTCGCCTTCATCGGCGGATATGCAGCCATCGCACCGAACGGAGACGCCGCACTTCTGCCATATGCCTGCTTCGGCGTTGCCATTGCAGGATTGATGTATGTGATTTTGGCTGCTCTCTTCAAATCCTTCGGCGTAAGAAAAGTTATGCGCTTTTTCCCGCCCATTGTCACCGGCCCTATCATCATCGCAATCGGTCTTACGCTCTCCTCTTCTGCCATCGCAAGCTGTGAGTCCAACTGGTTCATCGCTGTGGTTGCCATCCTCGTGGTCATCGGCTTCAATATGTGGGGCAAAGGGATGGCCAAGATTGTGCCGATCCTTCTCGGCGTGCTGGTATCCTATATTCTCGCTGTGATTGTTGACCCCGCATCCCGTGCGAATGTGGCGTCCGCTGTCAGCCAGGCAAAATGGTTCGGCCTTCCCATCTACTGGAACCGCACTGTTTTCGGCCTTTTCAACGGGAATCTCGACACGAGCCTGCTCTGGACGGCTGTTCTTACCATCGTTCCGCTCTCTCTCGCAACCATGGTTGAGCATATCGGCGATATCTGCGCTATCTCCTCCACTTGTGAGCGCAATTACATGCAGGACCCTGGTTTCAACCGCACGCTGCTCGGGGATGGCCTTGCCACGACGCTCGCTTCTCTCTTCGGTGCACCGGCAAACACCACCTATGGTGAAAACACAGGCGTTCTCGCTCTGACAAAGGTCTATGATCCCCGCGTGATCCGTATTGCCGCATGTTTTGCCATTCTCGTCTCCTTCTGCCCGAAGTTTGCAGCGCTTGTCTCTGCCATGCCTACCGCAACCATCGGCGGCGTGTCTCTGATCCTCTATGGTATGATCTCCGCGGTCGGCGTAAGAAACGTCGTGGAAAACAGAGTTGATTTTACAAACTCCCGCAACGTTATCATTGCTGCGCTGATCCTCGTGCTGGCAATCGGCATCAATTACTCTTCCTCCGGTGCAATCCGCCTCGGCCCCGTGAGCTTCTCCGGCCTTGCAGTAGCCTCCATTATTGGCATCCTGCTCAATGCCCTCCTGCCCGGGAAAGACTATGAGTTCGTCCAGGAAGACGAAGGATCCACCTCTGTAAACTTTAAAGTATAATCCGGGAAAGTAATTTCCCGCACAAAAAAGCATATCGCCGGTCTTCTCTGGATGCCGACGATATGCTTTTTCTTTTATTCTGGCCACTGCTCACTCCGATACGGCACTCGGAATTGCTGTTGCAAAATAAACGATGTCGCTGGTATACCGTTCGTTTCCGAACTGTACTGGGCTGACGAGCTCTCCGTTTACCACCGTGCAGCAGGTCTGTCCGCCGTCAAGCGTATAGGCTTTGATGCATCCTCGCTTCACCATTGCATCTGCAGCCTGCCTGAGGTTTGCATAGTGATAGAGATGGCCTGTTCCGCAGTTCAGATTCATTG
>JAGCAN010000019.1 GCA_017652685.1 Oscillospiraceae bacterium | reverse complement strand
TGAATTCCTCATCGGAATCCTCCACCGGGTAGCGGATATACCAGAAATGGCCGGGGATATCCTTGTATTCCACTTCCGCGTCGGACAGCGCCGTGCGGCAGTGCGGGCACCAGTTGATGATTCTTCTGCCCTTGTAAATCAGGCCCTTCTCATAGAGGTGGCAGAAGGTCTCACGCACAGCCCTGGCGCAGACGTCGTCCATTGTGAAGCGGGAACGACTCCAGTCAGAGGAAACGCCGAGCGTCTTCTGCTGCTCCACAATGCGGTTGCCGTAATGCTCCTTCCAGGCCCAGACGCGCTCGAGGAACCTGTCGCGTCCGAGGTCGTAACGGGTGAGGCCCTCCTTTACGCGCAGCTCTTCCTCCACCTTAATCTGTGTGGAAATTCCTGCATGGTCAACACCCGGAAGCCAGAGCGCGGCATAGCCCTGCATCCTTTTATAACGGGTGAGGATATCCTGCAGCGTAGCATCAAGGGCATGGCCGAGGTGCAGCTGCCCCGTGACGTTGGGGGGCGGCATTACAATGCTGAACGGCTCTTTTTTCGGGTCGATCTCGGCACGGAAATAATCTCCGTCCATCCAGAGGTCATAGATCTTTTTCTCGACTTTTTTGGGGTCATACACTTTCGGAAGTTCCTTCATGCTGAACTCCTCCTCATCTGAAATCTCTCCGGGCGATTCTATGCAGAAGCATAAAAACGCCCCGAGGAAAACCTCAGGGCGATAAAAATTACCGTGGTACCACCTGAATTCCGCAGAAAGCGGCACTTTGTGGGGTCACTATAACCCCTGATTCTGTAACGGGAACCACCCGCCGGAACTTACTGCTTTCACCTCCGGAGCTCCAGGCCGACCTTCCGCATGCCGCAGAGTAAGGCTCACACCAACCGCCCTCTCTCTGAACCCGCAGACAATGCGTACTCCTGCCCTTCTCAGCAATTGAGTGAATTATAAAGGGGGAAAGCCGAAAAGTCAAGCGAAAGTTATCCGCCGCGCACTCTTTTTGATTGCAGGGAAAAATGAAATTGAAAGATAGTGGTTGTATTTGGTTTTTGAATCCGCTATAATATAGAAAATTTTTACAGGTTTGGGGGTTCACTATGGACGAAACAACTTCCCGGAATTTTATTGAACAGTTTATAGCAGAAGACATCGGCAAAGGCGGCCAGTTTGAGGGCATGCAGGTGCACACACGTTTTCCGCCCGAACCGAACGGCTATCTGCACATCGGGCACTGCAAAGCCCTGACAATCGACTTCGGGACGGCAGAGAAGTTCGGCGGAATCTACAACCTCCGCTTTGACGATACAAACCCCGCCAAGGAAGACACAGAATTCGTCGACGCCATCCAGCAGGATATCCGCTGGCTCGGGTTTGACTGGGGTGACCGGTTGTTCTACGGATCCGATTACTTTGAGAAGACCTACGAATACGCCATAGAGCTGATCAAAAAAGGGCTCGCCTATGTCTGCGAGCTCACGCCCGAGCAGTTCCGGGAATACAGGGGGGATACCTCTCATCCCGCCGTGTCACCCTGGCGTGACAGGCCGATTGAGGAAAGCCTCGACCTCTTTCAGCGCATGCGCAACGGAGAATTTGAAGAAGGCCGCTACACGCTTCGCGCCAGGATAGACCTCACCAGCGGGAACTTCAACATGCGTGACCCCGTGCTTTACCGGATCCGCTATATCGAGCATCACCGGCAGGGCACCAAATGGTGCATCTTCCCGATGTATGACTTTGCCCATCCGATCCAGGACGCGCTGGAAGGCATCACGCATTCCCTCTGCTCACTCGAGTACGAGGCACACCGCCCGCTGTACGACTGGGTCGTGAGCAATGTGTCGATCCCTTACCACAAACCGCGCCAGATTGAATTTGCCCGACTCGGGATCAATTATACCGTGATGAGCAAGCGGAAGCTCCGCCTGCTTGTGGAAAACGGCTACGTCTCCGGGTGGGACGATCCGCGTATGCCCACGCTGTGCGGCCTGCGGCGCAGGGGTTATACCCACCGCAGCATCCGCACC
The DNA here is from genome assembly GCA_017652685.1 of Oscillospiraceae bacterium. GTDB lineage: Bacteria > Bacillota > Clostridia > Oscillospirales > Oscillospiraceae > Limivicinus. The sequence goes on along the minus strand of JAGCAN010000019.1, from coordinate 5,096 downwards.
TTCTGCGAGACCATCGGCGTGGCGAAAAACGATTCCACCGTTGACTGGGCTCTGCTCGAGAGCTGCCTCAGAAAAGACCTGGACGACAACGCAAAGCGTGTTATGGCGGTGCTCGATCCCGTCCCGCTCACGATCACCAATTATCCGGAGGGGCAGCGTGAGATGCTCACCGTGGAAAATCATCCGAAGGATGAATCCGCCGGGACGAGGGAGATCTCTTTCTCGAAGCATCTGTTCGTTGAGCGGGAGGACTTTGAAGAAGTCCCGCCTCCCAAGTACAAACGCCTCTACCCGGGCAATGAGGTCCGCTTGAAGGGCGCCTATCTCATCACCTGCACGGGCTGCGTGAAGGATGAAAACGGCAACGTGACGGAGATCCTCTGCGAGTACCAGAGCGACAGCAAGGGCGGCAACCCGGCAGACGGGCACAAGGTGAAAGGCGCCACCATCCACTGGGTGGATAGTGAGACCGCTGTGGATGCCGAAGTGAGAATGTATTCCTACCTGTTTGCCGATCCCGATCCGGACGGGCCGGACAAGAACTTCCTGGACTGCCTCAACCCCGACAGCCTGCAGGTTCTGGAGCATTGCAAAGTGGAGGCTTCCCTTGCAGCGTGCGCCATGCCGGAGCGTGGAAAGGACAGTGAAGGCTTCCAGTTCATGCGGCAGGGATATTTCTGCCTGGACAACCGTGATGCCACACCGGACCACCTCGTGTTCAACCGGAGTGTTGCTCTGAAAGAGAGTTACAGCAAATAACTGCCCTGGAAACAGAAAAACCGCCGAAAGGCGGTTTTTTGTTTATTTGTCTCCGTATTCTCTGCGGAACGCAGCACGGAGTGCATCCAGATCCTCCTCGGAGTTTGTGGAAGACGTTGCACTCTTCCCAATCAGGGAAGAGATGTCTTGTGCGCCGGAGGGGTGTGGCTTCTGTTCGGAAGGAGGGCGTTGAACCCGTTGAATTTTAACCCCGCCTGATCGGGGGACCTTCGGAAATGCCTGCTGCGTGGGTTGTTCCGCCGCCCTGGGATGCTGCTGCCGGAGGGGTTCTCTGCTCTGTTGCTGCACACTCTGCTGCGCCGGCCTCACCTGCTGAGGAGGCACGCGGGCCGGATCTCTCTGCCCGGCAGGCGGCCGGGCCACACTCTGCTGCGGCCGCTGTGTGTTCTGCGGTGGCTGCTGAGGCCTCTGCTGCGGCTGTCCGGAGGCATGGAACACCGGGGTCCTGCCTGGAGCAGGTGGCTGCTGCTGTAAGGACTGCCGCCGCTGCGCAGGATGCGCCTCATAAGGCCTCTGTGACACACGGACAGGCGTTCTTTCAGTTCCGACACGCTGCCGTTCCCTTTCCCAGAGTTTCCGCTGTACCTGCTGCCTCCGATGCAGACGAAAGAAAACCCTCAGCCCAACCAATATCGCCAGCAGAGCAACCAGGCTGATCAGGGCGGTTTTTAGTGTGCCGGACGTCAGAATGTCATGAATTCTCTGGTCTCGCACGATTTTTTTGTCCAGCTCCACATCAGCATCGGCTGTAAGGCGGACGCTCGCATACTTATCCCCCCTCACATACACGTTGATGGTGCCGAGCTCCTCCCCTGCCCGGATCGGCGCAACAAGGGCACCTTCATCGGGGATGACCTCCGTCACAATTTCTTTTTCTTGAATATCCTTCGGAACAAGAAGAACAAGGTTCTCCGTGGAGCAGAGGGCAACTGTGCCTTTGTCTTTTGCCTTTTCCACCGGTAGACGCTGCATTGGCTCTCCTGCCAGGAAAATGGTCTTATTGGTAAAGTTGGAAAACGCCCATTCATAGAGTTTGGCCGAATCCTGGAAGTTCTGATACTCACCGGCAAACGTTTTCGTCAGCGGCCCGTTGCATCCCAGCACGATGGCCATGATGCGTGCCTCCTTGCGCTGGCAGATTGACACCAGGCAGTATCCTGCCGGCTGGGTAAAGCCTGTCTTAACCCCGATCACGCCGTCATAGATATAGCCGTCCCCGTACAAGCCTTTGGAACTCATCAGCGCATTGGAATTGTGAATGTCAAATCCGTCCGGCCTGTAGTTCGTGCCTCTCACGTGGTAATCAGCCGTTCCGCAGATATTGGCAAACAACGGATGTGTCATGGCCTCTCTGGTGATCAGATAGAGATCATACGGGCAGGAAAAATGGCCCTCGGTACGGTTGAGCATCCCGCAGGTATCATTGAAATGGGTGCTGATGCAGTGTAGCTGATCCGCTCTCTCATTCATCAGGTTAACAAAAGCGCCGATGCTCCCCGCCACGTGCACGGCAATGGCATTGCAGGCATCGTTGGCGGAGTGCACAAGGGCACAATAGATCAGATCTTCAAACAGGAAGGTCTCTCCCGGCTGGATCTGCGCGTTGGAAGAGCTGACGTCCAGCCCCTGCAGAACGTCAGATTGTGCGGTAACCTGGTCATCCAGCGAGACGAGCCCGTCCTCAACAGCCTCCACAGCCAGAAGGCACGTCATAATCTTGGTAAGGCTTGCGATGGAATGGAACTGATCCTTATTCACCTCATAGAGGATAGTGTCGGTGTTCATGTCCACCACGAGTACGGCATCGGCACTCTGGAGATGCGGAGGCTCCACCGCAAAAGCCGGCACTGCGAAGCAGGGCAGCAAAATGCATATTGCCAGCAGGATCAAAATGGTTTTCTTCATCGTTACAGACTCCCATCGGGCAGAAAAATCCCTGTTTTTGTATTTTACCACGAAATGAGCCCTTCGGCAATGAGAAATGTTTTCCTTGCCTTGCCATCCCGCTTCTGCTACAATATTTTCATACTGACAACCCCTTTGGTTCAATTCGAGGAGATTTCTATGAGCTTTAGAGCGTTTCTTGCCATTTCGCTGTGTAAGGTGCTGCGGTTTCTTTCGCGCCTGCTGCGTCGGGGCGGAACAGCCATGCCCGGCAGATGGGCTGTCAAAGTTTGCCCGAACCTGCTTTCACTTTTGGCTGGGACTGTAAAGACGATCGCCGTGACCGGGACGAACGGAAAAACTTCCACAGCCCGAATGATTGAAGCCGCCTTTCAGGAGGAAGGCGTTTCCTATCTGATCAACCGTTCCGGCGCCAACCTGATGAGCGGGATTGTGACGGAATTTGTCATGAACAGCACGCTCACCGGCAGATGCCGCAGGGAGTACGCCGTGATTGAATGCGATGAAGCCGCAGCGCGGACGGTTTTCTCCCAGCTCAGGCCGCGCGTCGTACTCGTCACCAATCTCTTCCGCGACCAGCTTGACCGATACGGCGAGGTCACCCATACGCTGGAAAACATCCGCACAGGCCTTCAAGGCACCCCCGATGCGCTGCTCTGCCTGAATGCGGACTGTTCCCTCACCGCCTCCCTCGCGCAGGATCTACCGAACAGAGCCGTTTTTTACGGCATCGAGAAAGGGGCCGTCCCCTCCCGCGAAAAGCCGGAAATCTCCGATGCGACTCACTGCATCCGCTGCAAGACGGAGTATGACTACGACTATATCACCTATGCCCATCTGGGCGGCTTCCGCTGCCCGCACTGCGGCTACAGCCGCCCTGCCGCGGCCTACGCGGTAACCGAAGTGCAGGCCCTGCGTGCTGACAGCAGCACCGTGACCATGCACTTCAGAGGAGAAGACCACCGCGTCGACGTCAATCTCCCCGCCCTCTACAACGTTTACAATGCCGCCGGGGCTCTCGCAGCCCTGTCGGAGCTCGGCATCCGGACGGATCACGTCATCCGCGCGCTCGCGGCATTCCGCTGTGGCTTCGGGCGGATGGAACAGTTTGCCATCGGCGGCGGTCTGCGCCTGATGCTGGTGAAGAATCCTGCCGGCTGCAACCAGGTGCTGGAATTCCTCCAGGGCGTGACGGAGGATTATATCCTCGTGATCTGCCTGAACGACCGCGGAGCAGACGGGACCGACGTATCCTGGATCTGGGATGCGGACTTTGAAAAGCTTTCTTCTCTGCTGCCAAATCTCCGGGAAGTCATTGTGTCCGGCGACCGGGCGGCGGATATGCATGTGCGCATCAAATATGCCGGAATCGACGAAGGGATGATCTCGGAAGAGAGGAATTACGAGGCGCTCGTCAGCAGACTCTCCGGCAGCAGCCTCCCCGTTTTCGTCATGCCGACCTACACCGCTCTGCTGGATCTGCGCTCCGTCATCGTCCGCCATGCAGGCGGGTCTGAATTCTGGGAATAGGAGAGGAACAGCATGGAACTGAAAATCTGCCATCTTTATCCCGATGTTCTCAACCTCTACGGCGACAGGGGAGATATCATCAGCCTCTGCAAGCGCCTCGAATGGCGGGGGATCCGCTCGGAGGTCACGCGGCTTCCGATCGGCGAAAAAGCCCGGCTCGGCCAGTTTGACCTGGTTTTTATCGGCGGCGGGCAGGATTTTGAACAGCAGGTGCTGCTGGAAGACCTGCATCGCGGCAAAGACGCCGAGATCCGCGCCGCCGTGGAAGACGGGGTGACCTTTCTCACCATCTGCGGTGGATATCAGATGCTCGGCAGCTACTATGAAACCTTTGACGGCCAGCGATGCGACTTTATCGGCGTTCTGGATCTGTACACCGTCGGTTCAAAGGAGCGTATGATCGGAAACTACAGCTTCCGGTGTTCAGAGGCGTCCGGCGGGAGCACCGTCGTCGGGTTTGAAAACCACAGCGGCAGGACGTGGCTCGGCAGCGGTGTGCAGCCGCTTGGCAAGGTGATCACCGGCTACGGTAACAACGGGAAGGACGGCACGGAAGGTGCCCGGTATAAAAACGTCTTCGGAACCTACAGCCACGGGCCGCTGTTGCCGAAAAACCCAGAGCTTTGCGATTTTCTCCTCCTGACAGCCCTCAGACGCAAATACGGCAGCGCCGAGCTCCTCCCGCTCGACGACGATGCGGAGCGCAGCGCACACAATGAAATGTTTACCCGCCTGACAAGGCAGGCGGGCAGATAAACACGGTATCACAGATCCTCACTTTTACCGGTGAGGTCTTTTTTTCAGGCTGCAGAATCCCCTTACAGCGCGGCCTCGACCGCACTTCTGACTTCCTTCATGTCCACGGTCGGCTCAAACCGTGC
>JAGCAN010000144.1 GCA_017652685.1 Oscillospiraceae bacterium | reverse complement strand
TTCCACGCCTGTCCTCGGTGAGCATAGCAACACCCTGGTCGATGCCATCTTTCGGGCGGGAGATTTTTAGCTCTTTGCCTGTATACGTTACTTTGCCTGTTGTATGGGAACGGATACCGAACAGGCCTTCCATCAATTCGGTTCGCTGAGCACCAACCAGCCCGCCGACGCCCAGAATCTCGCCTTTCCGGAGTTCAAAATTGACGTGGCGGAAGCTTTTCGGATTGATGGAAGTAAAGTCTTCTACCTTAAAGACCACTTCGCCCGGCACATTGTGTTTTTCCGGATAGAGATTGGTAAGCTCACGACCGACCATCTTGGTAATAATATCATCAGTCGTCATCTCACTCGCGGGCCAGGTGCCGATATACTGCCCGTCGCGCATGATTGTGACTTCATCGCCGATACGGAGAATCTCATCCATCTTGTGAGAAATATAGACGATGGCGACGCCCTCGGCTTTAAGATCTTCTACAATACGGAAGAGCGCTTCGACTTCGTTGGACGTTAGGGAAGACGTCGGTTCATCAAGAATCAGAACACGGCAGTTTGCGGAAACCGCCTTGGCAATTTCAACACTCTGCATCTGAGAAACGCTCAAATCACCAACCTTCTGCTTCGGATCGAAATTCATGCGGACTTTTTTCAGCAGTTCTGCCGTATCCGCATACATTTTTTTATGATCGACAATCGGAATAAAGCCAAGGGCTTTTTTCATTGGGTAGCGGCCGAGAAAGATATTCTCACCGACGGTTCTCGCAGGAATCGGCTGGAGTTCCTGATGCACCATGGCAATACCTTTCTGCAGGGCATCCATAGGATCCTTGATCTGAACGGGCTGCCCATCAATCAGGATCTCCCCTTCATCCATTTTATAGATACCGAACATGCACTTCATCAATGTGCTCTTGCCCGCTCCATTTTCCCCCATTAATGCATGGACTTTGCCGGGTCGGAGCCGGAGCTGCACGTGGTCGAGTGCCTTTACGCCTGGGAATGACTTACAAACATCTCGCATCTCCAGAACAAATTCAGACATATACATGCCTCCTATCTTTGGAAAGTAGATCAATGCTCTTTGCATTACCGCAAGCTCTCTGCAGCAGTGCAAAAAGCACTGTCAAAAGGAAACGGGTGAGCAATAAAGCCCACCCGTTTCTTTTTTTACTCAAACGGGGCTAAGAAAAGCCAAGCGATTGAATTAATAATTTGCCTCAGCGTAAGCTTTGTCAACCATGACGTAGTCAACCCAGTAGTAGTTCTGGATTTCCTCGCCGTTGAGGAGCTGAATTGCAACATCAACTGCTGCATGAGACTGGCCCATTGCATCATTCAGAACAGTACCGGACATTTCACCTTCCTTGATGAGCTGAACAGCCTCTTCGAGAGCGTCAACACCGTAGAGGTAAATGTCTTCACCGACAGTGCGGCCTGCAGCCGTGATTGCAGTTGCTGCACCGAGAGCCATAGCATCGTTGTTGCAGAAGACTACTTCAACTTTGTCGCCAAACTGGGTGAGAGCGGAAGCGCAGAGCTCCTGGCCCTTGGTCTGATCCCAGTTACCAACCTGGTCAAACAGCTCTTCAACTTCCACACCGGCATCGGTGAGAGCCTTGATGGAGAACTGGGTACGATACTGAGCATCGATGTTTTCAGGATCGCCTTCGATCATGATGTAAGATACTTTGCCGTCGCCATTCAGGTCGCCCTTGTTGTCGAGAGCGAGAACCATCTGGCCCTGGAAAGTACCGGACTGACGAGCATCAGCACCGACATAGCAAACGGTAGGATTGTCAAGAATGCCTTCGTATGCTTCATCAATGGTGTTGCCGTCTGCATCGTAAGCGAGAGGCTCACGGTTGATCAGAACGAGAGGAATGCCTGCATCAACGACCATGTCGATCACAGCATCAGCGGAAGAGGTCTGAACGAGGTTGAGGATGATAACATCCATGCCCTGGGTGATGAAGTTCTGGACCTGGTTAGTCTGCTCTGCCATGTCATTCTTACCGTCTGCCATGGTGATTTCGTACTTCACAGAGTCAGTTTCAAGGGACTTGAAGTAATTCTCGATCTCATTGCGGTAGAGGGTCATGAAGTTGTCAGTGAACTGATAAATGGAAACACCGACTTTGTACGTCTTGACATCGTCTGCAGAAGCGACTGCGCAAAGAGCGAAGATCATGCAGAGAGCAAGTGCCATTGCGAGGAACTTTTTCATTGGAATCTTCCTTTCTTTTTTTGGGCGAACCCATTTTTAAATTTGCTTGTTGCAAATTTACTAAACTTATTTTAATTCTTTCCCATTCACAGGTCAAGAAAAACGAGAATAGCAAATTGCACAAAAATAGTCTCCAAAAGCCAGGAAAAAAGCTCGGCTTTTGGAGACTGTTAATTCTGCCCGGAACTCCATGTTTCAGAGATTCGGATTAAACCCCGCTGGATCCCAGCTTATACTGATTGCCTTGCCAACAGAGTCAACAAGAATGAGGAAAAACCGGAAGCAAGCATTCTATACCGTATCAGTTACTGCGGCGGGGTTGCAGTGAGAATGCCGTAAATCAAAGCGATAATGATAAGCGCCGCGGTGCAGAGAATGACAGCATCGATGGTACGTAAAGAGACGTTCTCTTTAATCCTGTCATATAACTTATAACGTCTCGGCAGCTTTTGTTCTTCCGAAGAGAACTTTGCCGAACGGGCATCTGCTTCTTCCTTTTCCGCACGGGCAGCGAGAGTATCAGAATCGTACTGCATGTTACTTCTTTACGATATACTTGCGAACGTCGATCGATA